>NZ_JBFAOJ010000007.1:0-193152 GCF_040675205.1 Streptosporangium sp. NPDC049644
CCTCCGGGGCGGCCGGCGGACGGTCGGCCCCTGAGGTGGCACAGTGACGATCGTGGCGGGTGATCCACTATGTATGTAGGTGCCCTGACATTGGACATCCTGCTCGGCGAGGTCCACTCGCTGAAGCAGAAGCGCTCGGTGGTGCGTCCCATCGTCGCCGAGGTGCAGCGACGGTTCCCGGGCGTGGCCGTGGCGGAGACCGGTCATCTCGACCTGCACCGCCGTACCGAGATCGGGATCGCGGTCGTCTCCGCCACCGCGGCCAACTGCGGTGCGGTGCTGGACGACTGCGAGCGGCTGATCGCCTTCCGCCCGGAGATCGAGTTGCTGTCCGCCAGACACCGGCTCTACAACGAGGACGAAGACTAGGTGTGGAGACGGCCGGCGGCGGAGGCACCCCTCCCGCTCCGGCCGTTCCCACAAGAAGGGGGGAGCTATGGACGCCGCACGAGCACGCAAGATCGCCGACCGGATCCAGCAGGTCGTGGCGGAGATGCTGGAGCGCCGGATCAAGGACCCCAGGCTGGGGTTCGTGACCGTGACGGACACGCGGATCACCAACGACCTGAGCGACGCCACGGTGTTCTACACCGTTTTCGGCTCTGAGGCGGAGCGAGCCGACTCCGCCCTGGCGCTGGAGAGCGCCAAGGGGCTCATCCGTTCGGAGGTGGGCCGCCAGACGGGTCTGCGGCACACGCCGACGCTGACGTTCACCCACGACCCGCTCCCGGACACCGCCCGTCACCTGGAGGACCTGCTCGCCGAGGCGAAGGCCAGGGACGTGGAGATCGCCAAGCGGGCCGAGGGGGCCCTGCACGCGGGGGACGCCGACCCCTACCGCAAGCCCGAGGACAGGGACCACGATTTCGCGGACGAAGAGGACGAATCCTCGGAGCGTGCGGGACGCTCCGCGACGTGACGCCCGATCCGCGTGACGACGGCCCGGTCTCCGGTCAGGACTGGGACCGGGCCGTCGAGCTCATCTCGGCCGCGGACGAGGTCGCGCTGGCCTGTCATGTCTCGCCCGACGGTGACGCGCTCGGTTCCACGCTGGCCGTCGGGCTCGCGCTGCGCGCGGCGGGCAAGCGGGTCACCGCGTCCTTCGGTGACCGGAGTTTCCAGGTGCCCAGGCTGCTCCGCTTCCTGCCGGGGCAGGACCTGCTGACCGACCCCGCGCACTATCCCGCGGTGCCCGAGGTGATGGTCACCTTCGACGTCCCCACCGTCGAGCGCCTTGGCACGCTGGCCGGAAACGCGGTCAGGGCACGAGAGCTGATCGTGCTGGACCACCATCCGTCCAACACCGGGTTCGGCACGCTCAACCTGATCGATCCCGCCGCCGCCGCCACCG
This sequence comes from Streptosporangium sp. NPDC049644, assembly GCF_040675205.1. NCBI lineage: Bacteria > Bacillati > Actinomycetota > Actinomycetes > Streptosporangiales > Streptosporangiaceae > Streptosporangium > Streptosporangium sp. NPDC049644. Next base: position 1,352 of record NZ_JBFAOJ010000007.1, read on the forward strand.
CCGTGCTCGCCGAGGAGTTGATCCGCAGGCTCGGCCTGCCGATCGACGCGGCCATCGCGACCTGCCTGTACGTCGGGCTCGTCACCGACACCGGCTCGTTCCGGCACTCCTCCACCACCCCGCGGGCGCACGCCATGGCCGCCCGGCTGGTGGCATGCGGGCCTGACCCCGAGCAGATCGCCCGCGAGCTGTGGGACCGCTCTCCGTTCGGCTACCTGAAGGTGCTCGGTGCCGCGCTGGAGCGGGTTCGGCTGGAGCCCGAGGTGGGCGGTGGCCTGGTCTGGACGTTCGTCACCCGGGCCGACCGGGCCGCGCACGGGCTGCCGTACGACGAGGTGGAGGGGATCATCGACGTGGTCCGGCGCACCAACGAGGCGGACGTCGCCGCGATCCTCAAGGAGGACGACGAGGGTGCCTGGCAGGTCTCGACGCGCTCCAAGGGCGGGGTGGACGTCTCGCGCGTCTGTGCCGAACTGGGCGGCGGCGGGCACGCCAAGGCGGCGGGTTTCACCTCCCACCTGCCCGTCGAGGAGACGATCGCCAGTCTCCGGGCACTGCTGTAGAACTCCCCTGACACGTCTGTCGAAGGAATCCCATTGAGCACGGCTCGCGCCAAGCGCACCCCGCCGCCGAGCGGGCTGATCATCGTCGACAAGCCCGCCGAGTGGACCTCGCACGATGTCGTGGCCAAGCTCCGCGGCATCGCGGGCACCCGCAAGGTCGGCCACGCGGGCACCCTCGACCCGATGGCCACCGGGGTGCTGGTGGTCGGCGTCGAGAAGGCCACCCGGCTGCTCGGCCACCTCGCGCTCACCGAGAAGGGCTACGACGCCACGATCCGCCTCGGCCAGACCACCAACACCGACGACGCCGAGGGGGAGATCATCGCTACGGCGTCGGCGGCGGGTGTCGTCGAGGAGGACGTCCGCAACGGGGTCGCCGCACTGACCGGTCCGATCATGCAGATCCCGCCGCAGGTCAGCGCCATCAAGGTGAACGGCGAACGAGCCTACAAGCGAGCCAGGGCGGGGGAGGAGGTCGCGCTCAAGCCGCGCCCGGTGACCGTGTCGGGTTTCGAGATCACCGCGGTGCGACGGCACGGTGACCTCGTCGACGTCGACGCCTCGGTCTCCTGCTCCAGCGGCACCTACATCCGCGCGCTCGCCCGCGACCTGGGCGCCGGCCTGGGCGTCGGAGGCCACCTGACCGCGCTGCGCCGTACCCGGGTGGGCCCCTACGACCTGTCGGCGGCCCACACCCTGGAGGGGCTCGCCGCCGAATGCGTGATCCTGCCGATGGCCGACGCCGTCGCGGCGGCCTTTCCCCGCCGGGATGTGACCGCGGCGGAGGCGGGCTCCGTCGCGCACGGTGGCCGGCTTCCCGCGCTGGGCATGGGGGAGGGGCCCATCGGGGTGTTCGGCCCCGACGGCACGCTGGTGGCGCTGGTGGAGGAGCACGGCAAGATCGCCAAGTCCCTGGCGGTGTTCGTCCCCTGACGGCCGTACCGTGGTGGGTGCGCCTTCGACCGACGTCAGGGGGCGCGCCGACGCCAAGGGGCTCCCCGATTGGGGAGAAGGTCCAAGAGCATGGCAGGCTTTAGGGGTCGATCCGCTACAAGGGGAAGAGGCTGCGGTGCGAGGCTGGCACGGATTGGACGACGTGCCCGAGGACTGGGGCAGGTCCGTCGTCACGATCGGCGTCTTCGACGGCGTTCACCGCGGGCATCAGCAGATGGTGGCTAGAGCCGTCGCGATGGCCGCAGATCTTGGTGTGCCCTCGGTGGTGGTGACCTTCGACCCGCATCCGGAGGAGGTGGTGCGGCCCGGCACGCACCCTCCGAGGCTGACGACGGCCAGGCACCGCACCGAGCTTCTGGCCGGGCTGGGGGTCGACGCGGTGTGCGTCCTGCCGTTCACCCTGGAGTTCTCCCGGATGAGCCCCGACGAGTTCGTGCAGACCGTGCTCGTCGACCGGCTGCACGCCGCCGGGGTCGTGGTGGGGGAGAACTTCCGCTTCGGCCACAAGGCCTCCGGCGACGTGGAGACGCTGCGCACCCTCGGCGAGAAGTACGACTTCGTGGCCGAGGCGGTCCCGCTGGTCAGCGACGGTGAGACGATCTCCTCCACGCTGATCCGCGAGCAGATCGCCTCCGGTGACATGGAGGCGGTCAGGCTGACGCTCGGCCGCCCGCACCGGGTCGAGGGCGTGGTGGTCCGCGGCTACCAGCGCGGCCGGCAGCTCGGTTTCCCGACGGCCAACCTGGAGTCGCCGGAGTTCACCGCGATCCCCGCCGACGGTGTCTACGCCGGCTGGCTGCAGGGCGTCGAGACCGGCAACCTGCCCGCCGTGTACGGGGGCGAGCGCTGGCCCGCGGCGATCTCCGTGGGTACCAATCCGACCTTCGAGGGCGTGCCCCGAACCGTCGAGGCGTACGCGCTCGACCGTGACGACCTCGACCTCTACGGCGCGCATGTGGCCGTCGACTTCGGGCCGAGGCTCCGCGGCAACACCAGGTTCGACTCGATCGAGGCGCTCATCGAGCAGATCCACGCGGACGTGGACGAGGTGCGGCGCCTGACAGGCTGATCTCTCTCGCGCCGGTCCCCGGCCCACAAGGCCGTCACCGTCCCCGCGGGGCCCCTTTGAGGGGCGGTTCCCGGGAAACGGAACCATGGTGCTCCCGCATGATGTGCGGGGGCTGCGAGGCCGATGGTAGCCTGGCATGTCAGCTCTGTAATCGGTGTCTCGTGATCCCGATGCTGATCTCGCCACGGCGACTGTAGGCACGCACGGTCGTTCGGGGAGCCGGAATTGCGCGTGCCCGTAGAGGTTCAAGGAGAGAAGTGTCGCTCGACACCGCCGCAAAGAAGCAGATCATCGGTGACTACGCCAAGGGTGAGACCGACACCGGTTCCCCCGAGGTGCAGATCGCGCTGCTGAGCAAGCGCATCAGCGAGCTCACCGAGCACCTGAAGGTGCACAAGCACGACCACCACAGCCGTCGCGGTCTGCTGCTGCTCGTCGGCCGCCGCCGCCGGCTGCTGAAGTACCTGCAGAGCAAGGACATCGCGCGCTACCGTTCGCTCATCGAGCGGCTCGGACTGCGCCGATAGAGTCATGAGGGAGCGGCCCGCGTGCCGCTCCCTCATCTCATATGGCTCGGTGTCGGCGCGTCGCGCCATGAAGACACCGTTCCAGTGAGCAAACTGAATAGCCGAGACAGTGCCCCGCGTCCGCAAGCAAGCGCGCCCCACGGCGTCGGAGGGCCGGTCCTCGGTAGTGGCCCCCGGTCATCTTGGCACAAGCCATACGGAACCGGGCGCTTCGATCGAAGACCGGCGCTGCACCTACGGGGAGCCGGCAACACGACGAACCAGGCGCGCACGTGCGTCTGGCCGGACGCGGGCGACCGACCCACAAGGAGGTCCCCCGTGGAGGGTGTCCACAGCAGCGAAGCCGTTATAGACAACGGTTCATTCGGCACGCGTACCATCCGGTTCGAGACCGGGCGGCTCGCGCGCCAGGCGGCGGGTTCCGCCGTCGTCTACCTCGATGACGACACGATGGTCCTCTCCGCGACCACCGCGTCCAAGAATCCCAAGGAGAACCTCGACTTCTTCCCCCTCACGGTGGACGTCGAGGAGCGGATGTACGCCGCGGGCCGCATTCCCGGCTCGTTCTTCCGGCGTGAGGGCCGTCCCTCCGAGGACGCCATCCTCACCTGCCGCCTGATCGACCGGCCGCTGCGCCCCTCGTTCGTCAAGGGCCTGCGCAACGAGATCCAGGTGGTCGCCACCATCATGGCGCTCCACCCCGAGCACCTGTACGACGTCATCGCGATCAACGCCGCGTCCCTCTCCACCCAGCTGGCGGGGCTGCCCTTCTCCGGCCCGATCGGCGGCGTCCGCGTCGCGCTGATCGAGGGCCAGTGGGTCGCCTTCCCGACCAACTCCGAGCTGGCGAACGCCACCTTCGACATGGTGGTCGCGGGCCGCGTGCTCGACGACGGCGACGTCGCGATCATGATGGTCGAGGCCGAGTCGACCCGCGACACGCTCAAGCTCGTCGCCGAGGGGGCCACGGCGCCGACCGAGGAGACCGTGGCGCAGGGCCTGGAGGCCTCCAAGCCGTTCATCAAGGTGCTCTGCGAGGCGCAGGCCAAGGTCGCGAAGGTCGCCGCCAAGGAGACCGCCGAGTACCCGCTCTTCCTCGACTACCAGGACGACGTCCTGGAGGCCGTGACCGGCGCGATCAAGAGCGAGCTCGCCGCCGCGCTGACCATCGCGGGCAAGCAGGAGCGCGAGACCGAGCTCGACCGGGTCAAGGCCCTGGCGATGGAGAAGGTCGGACCCGACTTCGAGGGCCGCGAGAAGGAGATCAGCGCCGCCTTCAGGTCGCTGACCAAGAAGCTCATGCGCGAGCGCGTCATCGCCGAGGGCGTCCGTATCGACGGCCGTGGCGTCAAGGACATCAGGCAGCTCAGCGCCGAGGTCCACGTCGTGCCCCGGGTGCACGGTTCGGCCCTGTTCGAGCGCGGTGAGACCCAGATCCTGGGCATCACCACCCTCAACATGCTGCGCATGGAGCAGATGATCGACACGCTCAACCCCGAGCGCACCAAGCGCTACATGCACAACTACAACTTCCCGCCCTACTCCACCGGCGAGACCGGCCGGGTGGGTTCTCCCAAGCGGCGCGAGATCGGCCACGGCGCGCTCGCCGAGCGGGCGCTGCTGCCCGTCCTGCCGCTGCGCGAGGAGTTCCCCTACGCGATCCGTCAGGTCTCCGAGGCGCTGGGTTCCAACGGCTCGACCTCCATGGGCTCGGTCTGCGCCTCGACGATGGCGCTGCTCGACGCGGGTGTCCCGCTCAAGGGCATCGTCGCGGGCATCGCGATGGGGCTCATCAACGAGGGCGACCAGTACGTCACGCTGACCGACATCCTCGGGGCCGAGGACGCCATGGGCGACATGGACTTCAAGGTCGCCGGCACCAAGGACGTCATCACCGCGCTCCAGCTCGACACCAAGCTGGACGGCATCCCGGCCTCCGTGCTGGCGGCCGCGCTGAAGCAGGCCAAGGGCGCCCGCCTGGCCATCATCGACGTGATGCAGGAGGCCATCGACTCCCCGGCGGAGATGAACGTCACGGCCCCGCGCATCATCACGATCAAGATTCCGGTGGACAAGATCGGAGAGGTCATCGGCCCGAAGGGCAAGATGATCAACCAGATCCAGGACGACACCGGCGCCGAGATCACCCTCGAGGACGACGGAACCATCTACATCGGCGCCACCGACGGCCCGTCCGCCGAGGCGGCCAGGTCGGCGATCAACGCCATCGCGAACCCGCACATGCCGGAGGTCGGAGAGCGCTACCTGGGCACGGTCGTCAAGATCGCCGCCTTCGGCGCCTTCGTCTCCCTCATGCCGGGCAAGGACGGCCTCCTGCACGTCTCCCAGATCCGCAAGCTGCACGGTGGCAAGCGCATCGAGAACGTCGAGGACGTCATGAACGTCGGTGAGAAGATCCAGGTGGAGATCGCCGAGATCGACTCGCGCGGCAAGCTCTCCCTGGTGCCCGTCGAGGTCATCGAGAAGGAGGCCGCGGCCAAGGCCGAGGCCGGCGACTCCGACACCTCCGCGGCCCCGCAGGCCGAGGCACCCGCCGACGACCGGCCGCGCGAGGAGCGGCCCCGCCGCACCCGTACCCGCAGCAGCGGCAGCCGTGGCGGAGGGGAAGACCGCAACTCGTGATCACCACCACTCTGCACCCCGGTAAGGACGGCGCCGGGGTGGTGAAGCGCACCGTCCTCCCCGGTGGGCTCCGGGTGGTGACCGAGTCCATGCCGACCGTGCGTTCCGTCGCGGTCGGCATGTGGGTCGGCATCGGATCGAGAGACGAGTCCCCCCGGCACATGGGCTCCTCCCACTTCCTTGAGCACCTGCTGTTCAAGGGGACCCCCACGCGGGACGCGCTGGAGATCTCCGCGGCCATCGAGGGCATCGGCGGCGAGATCAACGCCTTCACCGCCAAGGAGTACACCTGCTACTACGCGCGGGTCCTCGACTCCGACCTGCGGGTGGCGATCGACGTGCTCGCCGATGTGGTGACCTCCTCGCTCATCACCCCCGAGGACGTCGAGGCCGAGCGGGGCGTGATCCTGGAGGAGATCGCCATGCACGACGACGACCCCTCCGACGTGGTGCACGAGCAGTTCTCCGCCGAGCTGTACGGCGACACGCCCGTCGGCAGGCCGATCCTCGGCACCGTCGAGTCGATCACCGCGGTCACCCGCGACCGGATCGCCGAGTACTACCGGCGCTACTACCTGCCCACCCACACCGTGGTGTCGGTGGCGGGCAACATCGACCACGAGCGGGTCGTGGCCCTGGTCGCCGCGGCCTACGAGCGGGCGGGGGCCCTGGGCGGGGACGCCTCGCCGGTTCTCCCGCGCCTGTCGGGGCCCGGTGTCGACGCCCGCTCGGGTATCCGGGTGGTGCACCGGCCGACCGAGCAGGCCAACCTGGTCCTCGGTACGACCGCGCTGACCCGCACCGACGATCGCCGCTTCGCGCTCGGCGTGCTCAACGCGGCGCTCGGCGGCGGCATGTCGTCGCGGCTGTTCCAGGAGATCAGGGAGAAGAGGGGGCTCGCCTACTCGGCCTACTCCTACACCTCCGCCCTCGCCGACACCGGCCAGTTCGGCATCTACGTCGGCTGCCTGCCGTCGAAGATCGACGACGTGCTGAAGATCTGCCGCGAGGAGGTGCTCCGCGTGATCGCCGACGGCATCACCGAGGAGGAGATCGTCCGGGGCAAGGGGCAGATGCGCGGTGGTCTCGTGCTCGGCCTGGAGGACACCGGCTCCCGGATGTCCAGGATCGGCAAGGGCGAGCTGGTCTTCGACGAGCTGCTCTCGGTCGACGACCTGCTCGGCAGGATCGACGCGGTGACCCCTGAGGAGATCACCGCGGTCGCCGCGGACGTCCTCAACCGCCCGATGTCCCTCGCGGTCATCGGCCCCTACGACGAGGACAGGGACTTCAGCGAGGTTCTGGCCGGCTGACGACCCCGTCCGCGAGCGGCCCCGGCGTTTCCCGCGCCGGGGCCGCCCGCGTCTCCGAGACCGCTTCCCGGCCCCCCGTACGGCCCGTCCGGCGCGGGGGCCGGACGGTGGTCCGCGACGGCCCGGCGGGCCCGCACGGTATAGCCTTGGGGCCGTGATCAGGGTTGGAGTTCTCGGCGCCCGAGGGCGCGTCGGTGTCGAAGTGTGCAGGGCCGTCGAGGCGGCGGACGATCTGGAGCTGGTCGCGGCGGTCGACCAGGGCGACCCGATCGAGGAGCTGGAGCGGGCCGAGGTGGTGGTCGACTTCACCCACCCCGACGTCGTCATGGACAACCTCAAGTGGTGCGTCTCCCACGGTGTCCACCCGGTGGTCGGCACCACGGGCTTCGACGCCGGGCGGCTGGCGACGGTCAGGGGCTGGCTGGACGCCAACCCGGGCGTCAACGCGCTGATCGCCCCCAACTTCGGCATCGCGGCGGTGCTCATGATGCACTTCGCCCAGCGGGCCGCCCGCTACTTCGAGTCCGCCGAGATCGTCGAGCTGCACCACCCCAACAAGGCGGACGCGCCCTCGGGCACCGCCCGCCACACCGCCGAGCTGATCGCCGAGGCCCGGCGTAAGGCCGGTTCCGCGCCGATGCCCGACGCCACCAGCACGGAGCTGGACGGGGCCCGCGGCGCCGACGTCGACGGGGTGCGGGTGCACGCGGTACGGCTGGCCGGGCTCATCGCCCACCAGGAGGTCATCCTGGGCGGCGCCGGCGAGATCCTGACCATCCGTCACGACACGATGAACCGCTCGTCGTTCACCCCCGGCGTGCTCCTGGGCGTGCGCCGGGTCCGCGAGCTCCCCGGCCTGACCGTCGGGCTGGAGCCCCTGCTCGACCTCTGACGGCTGCGAGACGGTCCGTCGTTCCGGTGAGGTCCCTCCGGGACCTCACCGGAACCCCTGCGTGGGAGCCGTTCGTTGCGTGACCATGACGGAATCCAAGCTTTCCTGCCCGCTCTGCCACGGCACCGAGTTCCAGAAGGAGAAGGGCAGGCTCGACAGCCGCTGGGGCGTCACCTCCCACCGGGTGACGCTTATGATCTGCGCACGGTGCCGCTATATCCTCCAGTTCTATGACAAGCATTCGATCTTCGACTTCGACTGAGGTCCGCTGGGCGCGGTCGGAGGAGTTGCCCGGGCTGGCGGCGGTGGAACTCGCGGCCGACGGGCTGTTCGCCGAGGTCGGGATCACCTTCCCGCCGGGGACCACGATGATCGAGGAGACCGAGGACCCCGGCCGGGTGCTCGTCGCGGGTGACCCGCCGATCGGGTTCGCCATGGTCGGCCTGGTCGACGGGCAGCTCCACCTCGACCAGCTCGCCGTCCATCCCGACCACGGGCGCAGGGGAGTCGGCGGGCGCCTGCTGGAGGCCGTCTGTGACCACGCGGTCTCGACCGGTCTGGCCGCCGTGACGCTGACGACCTACCGCGACGTGTCCTGGAACGCTCCCTGGTACGCCCGGCACGGCTTCGCCGTGCTCGACCCCGCCGAGTGGGGTCCGGAGCTGGCGGAGCTGGTGCGCCACGAGCGGGAGCTGGGCATCGAGATCGCTCCCCGCGTCGTGATGCGCCGCGTCCTCTGAGCCGCCCGCCGCCCCTCCGGCGGAAGCCGGGGAGGCGTCCCAGGGCGGGTCAGAGCGCCAGGCCGATGGTCAGCAGCAGCCCGTACCCGAGCTGGAAGCGGCCCGTCTGCTGGAGCGTCGCGATGAGCGCCGGGCCCGTGGCGCCCGCCCGGACCGCCTTCACCGGGGCGACGGCGAGCGGGGCGGCGAGCAGCGCGAGCGCCGCGAACGGCTGCCAGGGCGCCAGTGCGGGGGCGATCAGCAGGGGCAGGACCAGGCAGAGGGTGTAGAGGACGCGGGTGCGGCGATCGCCGAGCACCACGGCCATGGTGCGCTTGCCCGCCGGGCCGTCGGTCACGATGTCGCGCAGGTTGTTGACCACGAGCATCGCGCAGGCCAGCAGGCCCGCCGGGACGGCCGCCGCCACCGCGAGCGGGGGCAGGTACTCGAGCTGGACGTACGTGGTGCCCGCCACGGCCACCAGACCGAAGAAGACGAACACCGAGATCTCGCCGAGCGCGCGGTAGCCGTACGGTTTGGAGCCGCCGGTGTAGAACCAGGCGGCGGCGATCGCCGCGGCGCCGACCAGCAGCAGCCACCACGCCCCGGTGGCCACGACGAGCACCAGTCCCACCAGCGCGGCGACGAGGAAGCAGGCGAGGGCCGCGGCGAGGACCTGGCGGGGCGGGGCGGCGCCCGAGCCGACCAGGCGCATCGGGCCGACCCGGCCCTCGTCGGTGCCGCGCACCCCGTCGCTGTAGTCGTTGGCGTAGTTGACGCCCACCTGGAGGGCGAGAGCCACGAACAGGGTCAGCAGGGCCCGCCACCACACCCCTCCGCCGTATCCGATCGCGACTCCGGTGCCGATGGCGACGGGGACGACGGCGGCGGGAAGGGTGCGTGGACGTGCTCCGGCGATCCACTGGCTCGGGGTGGCCATGGGGGTGCGGTGTTCCTCTCCGGCTCTAGCTGATGTCGGTCGCCAGGCGGATCATCCGCACCGTACGGCCCATGTCGATGACCCGTTCGGCTCCGTCGGCACCCCAACCGGCGGACTCCAGGAAGCCGAGTACCGCGTAGTTGTCGGCGAACACCCAGGTCACGATGGTGTGGTAGCCGTCGTCACGGAGGTAGTCGACGGTGGCGTTGAGCAGCCGGCTACCGTGACCGCGCCGGACGTGGTCGGGGTCGATGAGGAAGGTGAGCATCTCGCCGGCGATGGTCGGGTCGAGGTCGGGGTCCTCTGCCGGGGCGTGCGAGGCCAGGCCCGCGACCTTCTCGGCGCCCTGCATCGCCGCCATGGCCTCGATGCCGCCGGGGCCGAGCGCGGGGAAGGCGTCGGTGTCGAGGACCACCTGCTCCACGGCCACCAGCACGCGGTGCCGGGAGCTGGGCGGCGAGGTGATCGCGTCGTCCCACTGCTGCCGCCACATGTTCTCGGCCGCCGGGCCGGTCATCTGCTCCAGCGGTCCTTCGGGAAGGAAATCCCGGTAGCCGTACTTCCAGGCGCGGATCTGGGTGCTCGTCACCGCGGCGACATCCTCGTGCCGAGCCGCCCGCACGCCTACGTCTGCCATCTCGGCCCGCTCCTTCTCTGCCGTCTGCCGTCGCCTCGGAACGCGCTGTCTCGCGGACCTCGTGCCACGCGAGCGGGCATCAGGCGGGTGGATCCGTGAGTCAGGCTCTTACACCGTATCGGGGAATCCGACTCAGAGATGACGTGAACCCGGCTCCGTCTGCCGACGGGCCCGATATGCCCTTGTCTTTGTGCGGTTGCCGCAGACCCTCATGGAGCACCACGAGCGTGAACGGTTCTTGGAGGAGTCGACGAACGCCCACTGGCAGGTGCTCTCGGCGCAGACCTTCAGGCGCGGCCACATCCCGCACGCGCGGGTGCTCATCACGGCTGCGGCGATCTCGGCCAGCCCGCCGAGTGCTCCCGTCACGACCGGTTCGAGCACCGGGCCGTCGGCGGTCAGGGCGACCCGGAGCGGGAGGGCGGGGAACGCCCGCGGCAGCCCGGCCCCGTGGCCGCCCTCGTGGTCGTTCTCACCACCGGGACGGTCACGGTTGTGCCGGAGCGCCGCGCGGATACCCTCGCGAAGGCCGGCGGCCGTCGCCAGGTCCGTCTCGTCGGCCACCTCTCCCGGCCGGATCAGGCCCCGCTCGCCGAGCCAGGCGGCCAGCGCCGCGGGAGTGGGAATCGAGTCGGCGTCGCTCTCGACGTCGTAGGTGTTGACGAAGTCGATCACCAGGTCGGCGGGATTGCCCATGTCTTCACTCACCTCTCCGCAACCACTGTACGCCGTTAGGGGGTTGTGATTCCTGGGTGGTGTCCCGAAAAGCGGTACCGCGTGTTCGGGGAGGGCCGCAGGCGCGAGTCGCACTGTGGGAGCAATCATGATCATGGGGGTGTGGAGAGGCCGGAGACGGCCGTTTCCCGGCCGAGGGTGAGTTCACGGCCACCCGTCGTCCTGGTGTCTCCCGCGGGGCGAAAGGTCAGGAGGCGTCCAGGGCGGTGGCCAGTCTGCGGACCCCCTCGACCAGCTCGGCCGGATGGACGGCCGCCGAGTGGGTCACCCTGATGCGGGGCCCGGGAGGCTCGGCCGGGTAGTAGATGCGTCCGGGGCTCACCAGGGCGCCCGCCCTCTTGGCCGCCTCCACCACGGCGTCCTCGTCTTGGTCGTCGGGCAGCCGTACCCACATGTGCAGGCCGCCGCGGGGGACGAGGTGGATCTCGGCGGTGGGTATGTGGGTGGTCAGGGCGGTGGCGAGGGTGTTCCTGCGGAGCGTCAGCTCGGTGTTCAGCGCGGTCAGGTGGCGTCGCCAGGAGGGCGAGCTGACGAACTCCAGGGCGGTCTCCTGGAGCGGCCTGGCCACGAAGAACGACTCCACGAGCTGGTTCGCCCGTACTCGTCGTGCGGCGGGGCCCCTGGCGACGACCCCGGCGACCCGCACGCTGGGTGACAGGGCCTTGGTCAGGGAGTTGATGTGCACGACCGTGCCGTGGGTGTCCAGGGTGACCATGGGCGGCGGTGGCGGGGACGAGGTCAGGTAGCGCGCGTAGTCGTCCTCGATCACGAAGGCCCCGGCGGCGCGGGCGATCGCCAGCACCTGCTCGCGCCGTTCGAGGGGCAGGATCGCGCCGGTGGGGTTGTGCAGGGTCGGTTGGCAGAAGAAGACCCGCGCCCCGGTGATGGCGAACGCCTCCGCCAGGAGCTCGGGTTTGACCCCGTCGCGGTCCATGGGAACAGCCGTCGCGCGGAGCCCGGCGGCCCGTGCCGCGGCCAGCGCGCCCGGGTAGGTGGGGGTCTCGACGAGAAGGGGCGTGCCCGGGGCGGCGAGGGCGCGGAAGGTGTGAACGAGCGCCGCCTGCCCGCCGCTGACGACGAGGACGTCCGACGGGGCGATGTCGCCACTCAGCTCCTGGGCGAACCACCTGCGCAGCTCGGACACGCCGGCCAGGGGTGGCATCGCCCAGACGTCGGGCCGCCGCAGTGCGCGGGAGGCAGCGGCCGACAGGGCGCCGGAGGGGCGCAGGGCTGTATTGAAATAGCCGCCGGTGAGCGGGATGACTCCTTCCGGCGGGGAGGCGAGCAGGCCGCTGACCCCGCTGTCGTCCACCATCCGGTCGCCGAGCGCCACCGTCTGCCAGGACATGTCGGTGCCGTCACCACCGTGCGTGATCGACGGGGCCACGTAGGCGCCGCTGCCGGGTTTCGTGATCACCCGTCCTTCGGCGGCGAGCCTGCCGATCGCGCGCGACACTGTCACAGGGCTCACGTTGTGTAATCGGACCAGCTCACGGCTCGACGGTAGCCTGTCGCCGGGGCGGAGCCGCCCGATCTCGTCGCGCAGCGTGGCGGCCAATCGGGCAATACTGCTATCGTCATTCATGAGAGATAAGAGTAGCGCTATCGTGCCAAATCGAGTAGCGGCCGGCGACACTCCGGGCGAATCCACGGTCGCGGGACTCGTGTCCTCCGATGTGACGGTTGTGACGGCGCCCGGCGCGGTAGTGCAGGGAGAAGCGCGCCAGGGCCGTAAAGGCGCCGGCCGTCGACCGGCCGGAGCGGCGCCGTCCGGTGGCGCGCAGCCGGGCGAGCGGGAAAAGACGGCGAGGGCGCGGCGGGGGACCCTGCTGGCCGGGCTCGGGGTGCTGTCGTTCTCGGGATCGTTCCCCTCGGCGGTCTTCGCGATGAGGGGCTTCGACCCCTACCTGGTCGCGATCGGACGTGCCGCCATCGCCGCCGTCGCGGCGGTCGCCTTCCTGCTCGTGGCCCGAGCGCCACTGCTGCCGCCCAGGTCGCAGCTCCGGTCGTACCTCGTGATCGTGGCGGGCGTGGTGTTCGGCTTCCCTCTCTTCAGCGGTCTGGCACTCGACGCCGGCGCCTCCACCTCGCACGCCGCCGTGGTGATCGGGCTGTTGCCTGCGGCCACCGCCGCCTGTGCGGTGCTGCGGGCCGGGGAGCGGCCCAGAGCGCTGTTCTGGGTGTCCTGCGGCCTCGGGGCCGTGGCGATCACGGCCTTCACCCTCAGCGTCGGCGGCGGCCACATCACCGGGGCCGACCTGCTGCTCGTCGGCGCCCTGCTGTCGGCCGCCGTCGCCTACACCGAGGGTGGGCGCCTGTCCCGCGAGACCCCCGGCTGGCGGGTGATCTCCCACGCCCTCGTCCTCGCCGCCCCGCTGACCGTGCCGATCACGGTGACGCTGGCGCTGACCACCGACGTGCGGCCGGACGCCGCCTCGCTGTCCGGGCTCGCGTACGCCGGGCTGGTCTCGATGTTCCTCGGCTTCATCCCCTGGTACGCGGGCCTGGCCATGGGCGGGATCGCCCGTGCGGGGCAGACCCAGCTAGCCCAGCCGCTGCTGACGATGCTCTGGGCCTGGCTGCTGCTCGGCGAGTCGGTCGGCCCGGTCACGATCGCGGCGGCACTGGTGGTCCTCGCCTGCGTGGCCCTGACGCAGCGATCCCGCTCCTGAGAACCGAGGCGGGCGGGGCCCTGTTGTGCCGTCGGTGATTCGCCGGAGAATGGGGACGGCACAACGGCCTCCGCTCTGGCCGGGTACGAGGATCCCGGCGGTGCGAGCGGAGGTCCTCCGACGGCGTAGGGAGACGACCCGTGGGCATGAACCTCGCGGTGGGAGACATGGTCGAGGATTTCGAGCTTCTCGACGAGACGGGCACGCGAAGGCGGCTCGGTGAGTTTCTGGCCAAGGGACCGGTGGTGCTCTTCTTCTATCCGGCGGCCATGACGTCGGGATGCACGGCCGAGAGCTGCCACTTCCGCGACCTGGCGGCGGACTTCGCCGCCGTGGGGGCGACCAGGATCGGAATCAGCCGTGACGGGGTCGACCGGCAGGCGAGGTTCGCCCAGGCCAACCAGCTGGGCTTTCCGCTGCTGTCCGACCCGGACGGCGCGGTCGCCCGGCGCCTCGGCGCCCGCCGCACCGTCGCGGTGGGGCCCTTCCTCACCCGCCGGATGACCTTCGTCATCGGCGAGGACCACCGCCTGCTGGAAGCGATCCACAGTGAGACCCATATGGAGGCCCATGCGGACCGCGCCCTGGAGGTGCTGCGTTCCCGTCCCCGCCCCTGACCTCTCGCCCATCCGGGCGAAAGGCGCGGGCAGGGCGGTGGCCGAGGTCTCTCAGGGGTGCAGGGGGTAGGAGTAGACCAGGCGGAAGCGATCGCCGGGGATGACGATGTCACTGGTCTCCACCGGGCGGTCTCCGGCCCAGTGGGTGCGCTCGACGTGCAGGACGTTGACGCCCGCGGGCAGGGCGAGGGCGTCGCTCTCCGTGGGCTGCGGCACGCGGGTGTGGACCTGCTCGACGACCTCGGTGATCTTGACGCCGAAGGCGGACAGGCGGGCGATCAGGCTGCGCGGGTTCTCCTCGGTGACGGGCTCGCCGAACTCGGCGGGCTCGTAGGAGGTGGTCAGCTGGATCGGCTTGCCGTCGCCGCGGAAGACGTAGCGGGTGCGGGTCAGCGGGGCGGATTCGTCCAGCCGGAGGCGGTGGGCGATGTCGGGGGTGGCGTCGGCCGGCTCGGCCCGCCAGTCCCAGGTGGCCCGGGTGCCCTGCGACTGGATGTCGGCCGCGAAGGGGGCGTGGTGGTCGTGGAAGCGCCAGCGGTGCAGCGGGAGCAGCGCCGGCTGTTCCCGCACGTAGTGACCCGAGCCGACGCGGCCGACGATCAGGCCTTCGGCGGTGAGCACCCGCAGCGCGTGCCTGGCGGCGGTCTCGCCCACGCCGTACTTCCTGGTCAGCTGGGCGCGAGAGGGGATCGGGGCGCCGGGGGGAAGGGAGCCGTCGACGATCTGGCGCCGGATGTCGGCGACGACGCGCAGGTAGACAGGATCGGAGCTTGCCACGTGTCCATCCCTGGGTTCTGGGGCGTTGTCCCATCCTGTCGTATTCGATGCGCAACGCAGGGTGATGGTGGAGATTTGGAACTCCAACTTTGCGTGCCGCTCCCAGAAGTGCCCAAAAATATCTCAGAGACCGTGTAACGCCCGCGTAAGGAGCGCCGATTCAACGGTAGAGGTCGTCGATGTGTGTACCCCCGAGCACATATCGGCGGCCTCTTTTCCTTCAAGGAATTCCCCGTCGCCGCCGAAGCGGACAAAAGTATCGTTAACCATGTAACCGGATGCGAAGCCCTGGATGTCGCCGCCGGCCCCTGATCACCCCAGGTCATCCCCGGGTCGATGTGCACGGTTCCGGCCGCGTGGCGGGCCCGGAGCCCCGTGACGAGTGCGGATCGGAGTCCCCCGCCGCGGCGTCGTATATCCGCGTGTACGGTGTGCAGCGGGCACCTTGGGGAGATGCTCACTCTTGGGCCCATCGGTGGACGGAGGTTAGGCGGGGTGGCGGGGTCCACCGTTTCAGCGGATCCAGGTAGCGTTCGGTCTATGGCAGCGCCAACTGGAACCTACGACGCCCCCTTCGGCCGCATGCTGACCGCCATGGTCACGCCGTTCACGAGTGACGGAGCGGTCGACTACGAGACAGCGCGTCGTCTGGCCACCTATCTGGTGGACGAGCAGCGCAACGACGGCCTTGTCGTGAGCGGCACGACGGGAGAGTCCCCGACGACCACGGACGAGGAGAAGGAGCGCCTGCTGCGCGCCGTCGTCGAGGCGGTCGGCGACCGGGCCACGGTCGTCGCCGGAGCCGGCACCAACGACACGCACCACAGTGTCGAACTGGCCCGAGCCGCCGAGCGTGCCGGGGCCCACGGTCTCCTGCTGGTGACGCCGTACTACAGCAAGCCCCCCCAGGAGGGGATCTACCATCACTTCTGTACAGTGGCAGACGCCACGGCCCTGCCGGCCATGCTCTACGACATCCCAGGTCGCAGTGGTGTGCCGATCCAGAGGGAGACGCTGACGCGGCTCGCCGGGCACGAGCGGATCGTCGCGGTGAAGGACGCCAAGGCCGACCTGTTCGAGGGCTCGCAGGTCATCGCGTCCACCGGCCTCGCCTACTACTCGGGTGACGACACGCTCAACCTGCCGTGGCTGTCGGTGGGGGCCGTGGGGTGTGTCAGCGTGATCGGCCACGTCGCGGGCGCGGAGATCGCCGCGATGATCGAGACGTACCGCTCCGGGGACGTGGCGGGTGCGCTCGCCGTCCACCGCCGACTGCTCCCCGTGGTCTCCGGGATCATGATGCAGGCCGGTGGCGCGATCATGGCGAAGGCGGCGTTGAGCCTGGTGGGGCAGCCCGCGGGACCGATGCGGCCGCCTCTGGTGGAGGCGACCGATGAGCAGCTCGCCAGGCTGCGCGAAGACTTGATCACGGGCGGTGTGAAGCTGTCCGACGAAGTTGTGACATGAGAGCGACGACCGCGGCCCTCACCGGCCGCATCCGGGAGGAACGAGAGTTTGCGAGAAAGAAGACACACTGGTCCGCTTGGGGACGGGGTGCTCGGCGAGAGAGTGGTCCTGCTGTCCACGGGGGCCTTTGTCGCATGTGAGACCGCTGAGAGAGGTGTGGCCCGATGAGTCACCCCCACCCTGAACTCGGGCCGCCGCCCATGCTGCCCGAAGGCGCCCTGCGCATCGTCGCTCTGGGCGGCCTCGGTGAGATCGGCCGCAACATGGCCGTGTTCGAGTACGAGGGCCGTCTGCTGATCGTCGACTGCGGGGTGCTGTTCCCCGAGCCCGACCAGCCCGGCATCGACCTGATCCTGCCCGACTTCGAGTACATCCGGGGCCGCCTGGACGACGTCGAGGCCGTGATCCTGACCCATGCGCACGAGGACCACATCGGTGCCGTGCCGTACCTGCTGCGCGAGCGCCGCGACATCCCGGTCGTGGGGTCGAAGCTGACGCTGGCGCTGATCGAGGCCAAGCTCACCGAGCACCGCATCCAGCCGGTCAAGCGCGAGGTCGTGGAGGGCGAGCGGCACAGGTTCGGGCCGTTCGAGTGCGAGTTCCTCGCCGTCAACCACTCCATCCCGGACGCGCTGGCCGTCGCGATCAGGACACCCGCGGGCATCGTCCTGCACACCGGTGACTTCAGGATGGACCAGTTGCCCAGCGACGGGCGGCTGACCGACCTGGGCGGGTTCGCCAGGCTCGGCGCGGAGGGCGTCGACCTGCTGATGTCCGACTCGACCAACGCCGAGGTACCGGGCTTCGTCACCAGTGAGCGGGAGATCGCGCCGGTCATCGACGAGGTCGTCCGCACGGCGGGCAAGCGCGTGATCGTGGCGAGCTTCGCCTCCCACATCCACCGCGTCCAGCAGGTCATCGACGCGGCTGAGAAGCACGGTCGCAAGGTCGCGCTGGTCGGTCGCTCGATGGTGCGCAACATGGGCGTCGCCCGTGACCTGGGCTACCTGAGGGTCTCGCCGGGGCTGATCGTCGACTCCAAGGAGATCGAGGGCTGGCCGCCGGAGGACGTGGTGCTGATCTGCACCGGGTCCCAGGGCGAGCCGATGGCGGCGCTGTCGCGGATGGCCAACCGCGATCACCCGATCCGGATCGCCGAGGGCGACACGGTTCTCCTGGCATCCTCGCTGGTGCCGGGTAACGAGACCGCGGTCAACAACGTGATCAACGGCCTGTCCCGCTGGGGTGCCCGCGTGGTGCACAAGGGCAACGCGAAGGTGCACGTCTCCGGGCACGCCGCCGCGGGCGAGCTGCTGTACGTGCTCAACCTGACGCGGCCGTCCAACTTCATGCCGGTGCACGGCGAGTGGCGCCACCTGCGGGCGCACGCCAAGCTCGCCGCGCTGACCGGGGTGCCGGACGACCACATCGTGATCGCCGAGGACGGCGTCGTGGTGGACCTGGTCGACGGCCGGGCCAAGATCGTGGGCGCGGTTCCCGCCGGTTACGTCTACGTGGACGGCACCTCGGTGGGCGACGTCACCGACTTCGCGTTGAAGGACCGCCGCATCCTGGGCGAGGAGGGCTTCATCTCCATCGTCATCGTGGTGGACACCGCCACCGGCAAGCTCGCCGGGGGCCCGGAGATCCACGCCAGGGGGTCCGGCATCGACCCGGCCATGTTCGACGACATCCTGCCGCAGGTGGAGCGGGCGCTGCAGGAGAACGCGGCCGACGGGGTGGTGGACATCCAGCAGGTCCGCCGCGTGGTCCGCAGGACCGTGGGGCGCTGGGTGAGCGACACCTACCGCCGCCGCCCGATGATCGTTCCGGTCGTCATCGAGGTCTGATCCTCACCTCCGTACGGCGGCCGCACCGGTCGTCGTACGGACGCGGGTGCCATCCCTTCTGCCGGTCGAGGCGGGTCGGCGGACGCCGCGCGGGAAGCAGGCCCCGCTCGCCGTCCTCCCGGCGTTCCCCAGCGGCTCGGCGAAGTCGCGGTCACGCCCCCTCCAGCGGTCGCCGGACCGGAGACGGACGGCCGGGGCGCGGCCCTCGCGAAGACGGCCGCGAGGGGCCCGCCGCCAGGCGGATCGCCGTCCGTGTCACGCCGGTCATGTTTCGCCTCCCATCCGTTGGGATCTGGGCCGGGTGGGGAAGGTTCGGGCTCCGGAGGGGATCGTTTTCCGGGCGCCGGTGGTGGGCGCGGGGAGGGGCGCCGTTGTATGCTCACATTGTTCTATGTAGCAGCTTGTAATTCCGTGTAATAGAACAATGGAGGGTCGATGGAGGTACGGCACGCCACGGCACCCGACCAGATCGCCGGGATGACGACCGACTGGCTGCGCCGCCGGTTCCTGGTGGAGCGGCTCTTCGTGCCCGGGGAGGTCCGCCTGCTCTACTCCCATGAGGACCGGATCGTGGTCGGCGGAGCCCTGGCCGGAGACGAGCCGCTGAGGTTGCACTGCCCCGATCCGCTCAGGTCCGCGTACTTCCTGGAGCGCCGCGAACTCGGCGTGGTCAACGTGGGCGAGCCCGGCACGGTGACCGTGGACGGCACCGCGTACCCGCTGGCCCACGGGGAGTGCCTCTACGCCGGCCGGGGGGCCCGCGAGGTGGGCTTCGAGGGGGGCGCGTTCTACCTGGTCTCCACCCCCGCGCACGCGACCTTCCCGACGGCCGCCGCGACCACGCGGGACGCCGAGCCGGTGCGACTGGGCGGCCGGGACGGTTCCAACGACCGGACGATCTACAAGTACATCCACGCCAAGGGCATCCAGAGCTGCCAGCTCGTGCTCGGCGTGACGGTGCTCGAACCCGGCAGCATGTGGAACACCATGCCCTGCCACACCCACGAGCGCAGGACCGAGGTCTACCTCTACTTCGATCTGCCGCAGGGCGAACGGGTGATCCACCTGATGGGGCGCCCGGAGGAGACGCGCAACCTGGTGGTCGCGGACCGGCAGGCGGTCATCTCCCCGTCCTGGTCGGTGCACTGTGGCTTCGGCACGAGGAGCTACTCCTTCGTCTGGGCCATGGGCGGGGAGAACCAAGCCTTCGAGGACATGGAGCAGGTCGAGATCGGCGAGCTGCGCTGATGTTCTCGCTGGAGGGCAGGACCGCGCTCGTCACCGGCGCGCGGACCGGGATCGGGCGGGCCCTCGCGGTGGGCCTGGCGGCGGCGGGGGCCGACATCGTGCTGCACGGCCGAGACGACGACCTGGACGAGGTGGAGGCCGAGGTCCGCAAGACCGGCAGGCGGGCCTCCCGGTGGATCCTCGACCTGTCGGACCCCGGAGCCGTAGGCGCGGCGGCCGGGCGCCTGGGGCCGGTCGACGTGCTGGTCAACAACGCGGGGGTCATCCGCAGGGCCCCGGCCGCCGAGCATCCCTACGGGTCCTTTCGCGAGGTGCTCGACGTCAACCTGGACGCGGTCTTCCTGCTCAGCCAGGTCGTCGGGAAGCGGATGCTCGCCAGGGGCTCCGGGAAGATCATCATGATCGCCTCCATGCTGTCCTTCCAGGGAGGCGTCAACGTCGTGGGCTACACCGCGGCGAAGCACGGTGTCGCCGGGCTCACCAGGGCGCTGGCCTGCGAGTGGGCGGGCTCGGGGGTGCAGGTCAACGCGATAGCCCCCGGCTACATCAGGACCGGCAACACCGAGCGGCTCTGGGACGATCCCGTGCGGGAGGCGGAGATCAGGACGCGCATCCCCGCCGGGCGCTGGGGCGCCCCCGAGGATCTCGTGGGTGCCGCGGTCTTCCTGGCGTCCGGCGCCTCCGACTACGTCAACGGGCACCTGCTGGCGGTCGACGGAGGCTGGTTGGCGCGCTGACCAGTAGGCTCATGATCGTGGTCAGGGAAGGCAGTTCCATCGACAAGGCGCTGGCGGTGCTGGAGGCGATCGCCGAGCACCACCGCGTGACCGATATAGCCGTCGCTACGGGCGTGTCCAAGTCAACGGTCCATCGCATCCTCCAGTCGCTCGTCGAGTGGGGGTTCGCGCGGGCCGACGGCCGCGGGGGCTACGAGCCGGGTCCCCGGATCCTCACGCTGGCCGGCCGGGTCATGAACCGTTTCGACCCGGCCCGTCAGGCCTCCGGCGCGCTCAACGCCCTGCACGAGCGGATCGGCTACACCACCCACTTCGCCATCCGCAGCGGGGACGAGGCGGTCTACGTCGACAAGCTGGAGGGGCGCAGGCCCTACCAGATGCCCTCCCGGATCGGCATGAGCCTGCGCCTGCACTGCACCGCGATCGGCAAGGCGGTCCTGGCCCAGCTCGGCGCCGACGAGGTCCGCGCGATCTGCGCCCGTACCGGTATGCCCACCCCGACCGCCAACACGCTGGCGACGCCGGAGGAACTGCTGGCCGACCTGGCGTTGGTACGGTCCCGCGGGTACGCGATCGACGACGAGGAGAACCTGCCCGGCGTCCTCTGCGTGGGGGCCCCGGTCTTCGACCACACCGGTCAGGTGCTCGGCGGCATCTCCATCTCCGCCCTGGCGATGGACATGAGCCGCGAGGACGTCGAGCAGTTCGCGCCCGAGGTCGTCTCCGCCGCCCGCGAGGTCTCCGCGGCCCTCGGTGCCCCCGGCGCGCCGGTGCCCAACGGCTGACCGCGCCGCGCCCGCGTCACCCCTCCGTCCCGCCTGCCCGATACGGCCACGCCCACTTCTTGTTCTATGTAGTGAAATCTGATCTCATGTTATGCAACATTATGAGCCTGGAGGTCAGCATGCCGAACATCACCGTCGAACTCCTGTCCGGCAGGACCCTCGACCAGCGCCGCGAGTTCGTGGCCGCGCTGACCGAGGCGGCCGTGGACATCCTGAAGGCACGCCGCGAGGCGGTGCGTGTCGTCTTCACCGAGATCGAGAAGTCCGACGTGGCCAACGGCGGTGTTCTGGAGTCCGACAAGTAGTCCGGACCCGCGAAAGCACCGCCGGCTCCCTCGTGCCCTCTCGGGGCGGGGGAGCCGGCGGGTGGGCGGGCGGGGTCGGAGGAACCGCCGCGCCCGGGGGCGGTCGCGGAGCCGTCAGCGGGCCGAGTCGGCCCGCTCCGGCTCGGGATCGGTGGACAGCGAGTCGACGAGCGCGTCGCGATCCCCGCGGTTCTCCGGCTTCAGCAGCCCGATGGCCACGTACAGGATCAGCGAGGTGACCAGCGGCAGGCCGACGACCACGGCCGTGTCCTTGGACTCGACGATCCACTTGACGTACGCCCAGACGCCCAGGCCGGCGGCCCAGGAGGCGATGGCCGCGGTCGGGCCGCTCCGCCGGAACCACGGCAGCATGCCCAGCATCAGCGGGATCGAGATCGGCCCCATCGTCGCCGCGACCAGGTCAACGACGATCTTCAACACGACGCCCTGGCCCTCGGTCAGGATCGCGATCGCCATGCTGACCAGCACGAAGGTGAAGGTGGTGACCCGGGCGAAGGTCAGCTCGGCCCGCTCCGACAGCTCGCGCACCCTGCGGACGATCACCGGGGCGATGTCCCTGGTGATGACGGAGGAGATCACGTTGGCGTCGGAGGCGACCATGGCCATGGTGTGCGAGAAGAAGCCCGCGAGCACCAGGCCGATCACACCCTGCGGCAACAGGGTCTGCGCCAGCCGCACGTAGGCCTCCTCGGCGTTGGCCAGGCCGGGCACGATGAGCGGCGCGGCGAACATCGGGATGAACAGGACCAGCGGCCAGACGAGCCAGAGCACGCTCGACAGCAGCGCCGAACGCCTGGCCGCCGAACCGGAGGGGGAGGCCATGTAGCGCTGGGCCAGGTTCCACATGCCGCCGTTGTACTCGAAGGTCTTGATGAAGAGCAGCGCGAGGAAGAACGTCATGGTGTACGGCCCGGCGAACGGGTCGCCGTGGCCGGGCGGCAGCTTCTCCCACATGGTCCACAGCGTGGCGACGCCGTCCAGGTGGGCCATGATCGCGACGAACATGGCGATCCCCGCGACTCCCTGGATGACGAACTGCCCGAAGTCGGTCAGCACGTCCGCCCAGAGCCCTCCCGCGGTGATGTAGACCATCGTGACGGCCCCGGTGACCAGGATGCCCCACTGGATCGGGATGCCCGCGAAGCCCCTGAGCAGAATGGCGATCGCCACCCATTTGGCGGCGATGTCCACGACCTTCAGCAGCGCGCCGCTGTAGGCCAGCACCTGCTGGGTGGGCAGGTTGTAACGCCGGGCGAGGTACTCCAGCGGGGAGACCACGCCGTGCTTGGAACGGAGCCGGTTCCAGCGGGCCGCCCAGACGAAGGCGCCGATGCCGACGCCGATCCCGATCGTCAGCGCCCACCAGACGTACATCGCGAGCCCGTAGTCGTAGGCGACGGCCGCGAACGCCACGAACATGATCGCGCTGTATCCCGACATGTGGTGGGAGATGCCTGACAGCCACCAGGGGATGCGGCCTCCCGCGGTGAAGAAGTCGATCACGTTTCTGATGCGGCTCTTCGACCACACGCCGATGCCGACCATGACAAGGAAGTACGCGCCCAGAACGGACCAGTCGAGTGCGGACATGTGTCTCCTCCCAACGCCCTGTTGGTGAGGAGGTTCTACTACATGAAACGCAATGTCAATACATAGAATGGAATGCGCTTTCCTGAGGATTAATGGGATCTTTGGTGCTCTTCATCACCGTTCACGAGATATCAGCCGATTTTGTGAAAGATTGGGGAGAGGGTGCCCTTCCGGCGAGTCGGCGAGCAATCCACCACCCGTCTCGTTAACCTCCCTAGCATGGCCACCCGTACGTCTAAAGGCTCCTCAGGAAAGCCCCCCGGCAAGGGCTCCCCCGGTCGTTCGGGCGCCTCCCAGGCCCGTACGGCCCCCGCTCGGCGGGCGTCCGCCAACCGGGGGAGGGGAGCGGGTGCGGCCCGCAGGCCGGCCTCGCCGCAGCACGACCCGATCAGCTGGGTTCTCACCATGATCGGCAAGCTGTTCATGGGCATCTGGATGCTCCTCGCGGGAGGCATCGGCAGCGCCGCGCGGGCCCTGGGGCAGAACGCGCGCGAGCTCGACCCCGTCCACCGCCGCGACGGGCTGGGCCTGGCGGTGTTCGCCGGGGCGATCGTGCTGGCGGCCATGACCTGGCGGGAGAACACCGGCACGGTCTCCACGGTGGTCGACGAGGTCATGCGCGCCGTCTTCGGATCGCTGACCTGGCTGGTCC
Organism: Streptosporangium sp. NPDC049644; assembly: GCF_040675205.1. Classification (NCBI taxonomy): domain Bacteria; kingdom Bacillati; phylum Actinomycetota; class Actinomycetes; order Streptosporangiales; family Streptosporangiaceae; genus Streptosporangium; species Streptosporangium sp. NPDC049644. Next base: position 25,065 of record NZ_JBFAOJ010000007.1, read on the forward strand.
CGATCCTGCTCGTGCTGCTGGCCTGGCGGCTGCTGCGGCACCCCGACCAGAACGCCGACACCGGCCGGATGATCATCGGGTGGTCCGCCCTCACCATCGGTGTGCTCGGCGTCGTGCACGTCGTTCACGACACGCCGTACCCCTCGGGGGGCGGCTCGGACGGCATGGACAAGGTGGCGGCCGCCGGAGGCATGATCGGCTTCATCGTCTCGGCGCCCCCGGCGAGCATCCTGCCCCCCTTCATCACCATCCCGCTGCTGCTGATCCTGTCGGGCTTCGGCATTCTGGTGATCACCGCCACCCCGGTGCACCGGGTTCCCGAGCGGCTGGCCGAGATCAGGCACATGCTCTTCAACCGGGACCTGCCCACGGCGCCGCGGGCGTCCCAAAAGCGGTCTCCCGCCCGCAAGAAGCCGGACCCCGGCGGGGCCGAGCCGGGCGACCACGTCAAGCCCTACGACACGCCCGTGGTCGCCGAGTCGCCGGGAGGGCTCGGAGACCACTCCCCGGAGATCGTGCCCGGCCTGGTGGACGAGGCCGAACCCGCGCAGGTCAGGGCCGACACGTCCGAGCCTCCCGCCCCGACCCCGGCGCCGCGCAAGGTCGAGCAGCTCGTCCTGTCCCCGCAGGCGGGCCCCTACACCCTGCCCGAGTCGCAGCTCCTGCGCCCCGGCACCGCCCCCAAGCCGCAGACGAAGGCCAACACGGTGGTCGTCAACGCGCTGACCAGCGTGCTGGAGCAGTTCGCCATCGACGCCCAGGTGATCGGCTTCACCCGGGGGCCGACGGTGACGCGCTACGAGATCGAACTCGGCCCGGCGGTGAAGGTCGAGAAGGTCACCGCGCTCACCAAGAACATCGCCTACGCGGTCAAGTCGGCCGACGTCCGGATCCTGTCTCCGATCCCCGGCAAGTCGGCGATCGGCGTCGAGATCCCCAACACCGACAAGGACCTCGTCTCCCTGGGCGACATCCTGCGCTCCCCGGTGGCCCAGGCGGACCACCACCCGATGATCGTCGGGCTGGGCAAGGACGTCGAGGGGCGCACGATAGTGGCCAACCTGGCCAAGATGCCGCACCTGCTCATCGCGGGTGCCACCGGTGCCGGAAAGTCGGTCTGCGTCAACGGCCTGATCACCTCGATCCTGATGCGGGCCACCCCCGACGAGGTCCGCATGGTCCTGGTCGACCCCAAGCGGGTCGAGCTCAGCGTCTACGAGGGCATCCCGCACCTCATCACGCCGATCATCACCAACCCCAAGAAGGCCGCCGAGGCCCTGGAATGGGTGGTCGGGGAGATGGACCGCCGCTACGACGACCTGGCCGCCAGCGGCTTCCGGCACGTCGACGACTTCAACAAGGCGGTGCGCACGGGCAAGCTGGTGCCGCCACCGGGCAGCGAGCGGGTCTACCAGCCCTACCCCTACCTGCTGGTGATCGTCGACGAGCTCGCCGACCTGATGATGGTCGCCCCGCGCGACGTCGAGGACTCCATCGTCCGCATCACCCAGCTCGCCCGCGCGGCCGGCATCCACCTGGTCATCGCGACCCAGCGCCCCTCAGTGGACGTGGTCACCGGGCTGATCAAGGCCAACGTCCCCTCCCGGCTGGCCTTCGCCACCTCCTCGCTGGCCGACTCCCGGGTCATCCTGGACCAGCCGGGCGCGGAGAAGCTCGTCGGTCAGGGCGACTCGCTCTTCCTGCCGATGGGCGCCAGCAAGCCCATGCGACTGCAGAACGCGTTCGTCTCCGAGAAGGAGATCGGCGAGATCGTCGGGCACTGCAAGGCCCAGATGGCCGTCGAGTACCGCGAAGACGTGGCCGCCGCGACGACCTCCAAGAAGGAGATCGACGAGGACATCGGCGACGACCTCGACCTGCTGATCCAGGCGGCCGAGCTCATCGTGACCACCCAGTTCGGCTCGACCTCGATGCTCCAGCGCAAGCTCAGGGTCGGCTTCGCCAAGGCGGGCCGGCTGATGGACCTGCTGGAGAGCAGGAACGTCGTCGGGCCCAGCGAGGGGTCGAAGGCCCGGGAGGTCATGGTCAAGCCCGACGAGCTTCCCGGTCTGCTGGCCGACCTGCGTGGAGGATGACACACCGGGAGGGAACGGACCCCCCGCCGCACACCTTCCGTCCGGTTACTGATTGAATGGGAACCGCTACGCAACGTCGGGGGCTGGGGGGCGTGCGCCATGGGCATTGGAAGCGATCTGGCGGATGCCAGGCGGTCTATGGGGATGACCGTTGGGCAGTTGAGCGCGCGGACACGCATCCGCGAGGTGCTCATCCAGGCGATCGAGAGGAACGATTTCTCCCAGTGCGGAGGTGACTTCTACGCGCGGGGACACATAAGGAACATCGCCAAGGTCGTCGGGCTCGATCCGGAGGCGCTGGTGCACTGCTACGACGAGCAACACGGGGGTGTCCCGCTGCCGGTGCGGGCCTCCAGCGTCTTCCAGGCCGACATGCCGTTGAAGATCCGTGAGCGTCGCTCGCCCAACTGGACGACGGCCATGGCGGTGGCGCTGGGCATCGTGGTCATCTTCGGGGTGGTACGGACCATGGGCGGAGGCGACACGCCCATAGCGGACGTCCACCCCGCGCCGGTGCCGGCCGCGCTGCCGCCGCCGGTCGGCGGCGTTCCCGGCTCACCGGGCCGGGCGGCGTCCCTGGCCGAGAAGAAGCGCAAGGACATGGTCGTCCTCCAGGTCAGGGCGGAGCGCACCTCCTGGCTGGACGTGGAGGACGCGGGCGGCAAGAGGCTCTTCTCCGGAACCCTCAAGGAGGGCAAGACCTCGACCTGGAAGGCGAAGGACAGGATGAGGGTCACCTTCGGCGACGGAGGGGCGTTCACCCTGAAGGTGAACGGCAAGAGCCTGGGCGCCCCGGGGAGTCCGGGGCAGATCGTCAACCGCTCCTACGAGGCCCCCGCCGCCAAGGAGCGCTGAGGTGGCGACCGGGAGTTCCGCCGGGGCCGCGGTGACGGCTCCGGCCGGGCCCGGGGGGCACCCGGTCGGGTGAACGTCCCTGGTCGGCGCGGTGCTCCTCGCCTTTCGGGCCCCCGTCCTCACGGCGGGACACCCGGGGCGGACGGGGATGCGGCGGTGCTGGAGTGGGGGAGGTGCATCGGGTAGTGGCCAACTCCCGATACCGTAGTGTTCACCATGTCATCCCGCCGAACCGCATCGCTGATCACACTTGGTTGCGCGCGCAACGAGGTCGACTCCGAAGAGCTCGCCGCTCGTCTTGAGGCTGCCGGCTGGCAGCTGGGCGACGACGATCCCGACGTCGTCGTCGTCAACACGTGCGGCTTCATCGACTCAGCGAAAAAGGACTCCATCGACACGCTGCTCGCCGCGGCCGACTCCGGGGCCAAGGTGGTCGCCGCGGGTTGCATGGCGGAGCGGTACGGTGACCAGCTCGCCGAGGCGCTGCCCGAGGCCGCGGCGGTCATCTCCTTCGACGACTACACCGAGATCGGCACCCGCCTCGACGACGTGCTGGCGGGCAGGCCGCTCGTCCCGCACAGCCCCCGTGACCGCAGGACCCTGCTGCCCATCTCCCCGGTGGAGCGTGCCGCCGCCCCCAAGACCGCCATTCCCGGCCACGGCGAGCTGCCCGAGGGCCTGGCACCCGCCAGCGGTCCCCGGCCGCTCCGCAAGCGCCTGGGCGAAGGGCCGGTGGCCTCGCTGAAGCTGGCCTCCGGCTGTGACCGGCGCTGCACCTTCTGCGCCATCCCCGCCTTCCGCGGGGCGTACGTCTCACGCCGCTCCGAGGAACTCCTCGCCGAGGCCGCCTGGCTGGCCGAGCAGGGCGTCAAGGAGCTGGTGCTGGTCAGTGAGAACTCCACCTCCTACGGCAAGGACCTGGGCGACCTGCGGGCGCTGGAGAAGCTGCTGCCCTCGCTCGCCGCGACCGAGGGCATCAAACGGGTGCGCGTCAGCTACCTGCAGCCCGCCGAGCTCCGCCCAGGGCTGCTGGAGATCATCTCCTCGACGGAGGGGGTGGCCCCCTACTTCGACCTGTCCTTCCAGCACGCCAGCGGTCCCGTGCTCCGCCGGATGCGCCGCTTCGGTGACCCCGCGCGCTTCCTCGACCTCCTGGAGTCGATCCGCGCGCACGCTCCCGAGGCGGGCGTGCGCTCCAACTTCATCGTGGGCTTCCCCGGCGAGACCGAGGAGGAGTTCGGCGAGCTGGTGGGCTTCCTGGAGAAGGCCAGGCTCGACGTGATCGGCATCTTCGGTTACTCCGACGAGGAGGGCACCGAGGCGGCCTCGCTCCCGGGCAAGCTCGACCAGGAGATCGTCGACGCCAGAGTGTCCGCGCTCACCGAGCTGGCCGAGGAGCTCATGGCCCAGCGGGCCGAGGAGCGGATCGGCACCGAGGTCGACGTCCTGATCGAGGAGGATCTGGGCGACGGCGGCTACGAGGGCCGCGCCGCCCACCAGGGGCCCGAGGTCGACGGCTCGGTGACGGTCCAGGGCATCGGACTGGTCCCCGGCCAGATCGTCCGGGCCGTCGTGGTCGACTCGGAGGGGGTCGACCTGATCGCCCGTATCAAGGCGGCCCCATGAACGCGCCACCGGGCCGGGAGAGCGTATGACCAACACGCCAGAGACCGGCACCGACTCGACAGCGGCACCCGCGCGCCCCAAGGTGAGCGCCTGGAACATCGCCAATGTCGTGACGGTGATACGACTGGCGATGGTTCCGTTCTTCGTGGCCTGCCTCTTCCTGCCGGGATCCGGCTGGAGGGTCGCCGCGCTGGTGGTCTTCATGGTGGCCTCGCTCACCGACCTGCTCGACGGCGAGCTGGCTCGCCGCTACGGTCTGATCACCGATTTCGGGAAGATCGCCGATCCGATCGCCGACAAGGCCCTCATCGGTGCCGCACTGATCAGCCTGTCGGTGCTGGGGGAGCTGCCCTGGTGGGTCACCGTCGTGATCCTGGGCAGGGAGCTGGGTGTCACCGCGCTGAGGTTCGCGGTCATCCGGCACGGCGTCATCCCGGCCAGTTACGGTGGGAAGGTGAAGACCGTCCTGCAGATCGCTGCGATCGTCTCCTACATCTGGCCGGGTGTGCCCGACCCGGTCCGCTGGGTCGTCATGGGAGCGGCGGCCGTCGTCACCGTCGGCACCGGCCTTGACTACGTGATCCGGGCGATCAAGCTCAGGCAGGTCGCGAAGCGGGCGCGGGCCGTATGAACCACCGCCTGCTCGCGACCACCACGGTCCTCTCCCTCCTCGTCCGCAGGGGCGAGACGGTGGCGGTGGCCGAGTCACTGACCGCCGGGCTGATCGGGGCGGCCCTCACGGAGCCGCCGGGAGCCTCCGCGGCCTTCCTGGGAGGGGTCATCTCCTACTCCACCGAGCTCAAGCAGCGGCTGCTGAACGTTCCCGCGGACCTGCTCGACCGTGAGGGCGCCGTGCACCCGCGGGTCGCCGCCGCCATGGCGACCGGGGTGCGCCTCCTGGCCGGCTCCACCTACGGTCTGGCCGTCACCGGTGTGGCCGGTCCCGAACCACAGGATGGTAAAACGGTCGGTACGGTTCATCTGGCCGTTAGCGGTCCGGACGGACGGGTATGGCACCGGGACCCGCAACTCGCGGGAACTCGTGAGCAGATCCGGGAATCGACGGTGAATGAGGCCGTAGACCTTCTCCGAGGTGTGCTGGAGGCGAACGTGGGGGAACATTCCGGGTGATTACCGCGTTACGTCCCCAGCGAACATGCTCACCATGGTCTGCCGCGGCGTCGGTGGATACAGGTACGGTGGAACTGTGAGTGAGGTAAAGGTCAAGCGATGATGACGGCGAGGAGTATGTACCAAGGGTCGCGTTCGAAGAACGGGCGGCACGAACCGATAGCGCGGAGTGTCGCGAAGGCATCCGCGCCGGGGAGGGAGCGACAGATGGTCCTGCTGCGTCAGCTGCTCGGTGACGTGCTGCGGCGGCTGAGGGTGCGGCAGAGTCGCACCCTGCGTGAGGTGTCCACACTGGCTCGGGTTTCTCTTGGCTACTTGTCCGAGGTGGAGCGTGGCCAGAAGGAGGCATCTTCAGAGCTGCTCGCGTCGATTTGCGGTGCTTTGGGCGTGCCGCTTTCACAGGTTCTCCGTGAGGTCTCCGACCAGTTCGCGTTGGCCGAACTCCAGCACGCCCCGGTGCTGGCGGGCGATGTCCCCGAGCGGGAGCGTCTGCCGATTCCCGAGACCGTGCCCGACTCCGTCTTTCCCGAGGTCAACGACATGGTCGCCGCCTAGCCGGTCGGTTCTTCCGGCTGGCAGTGACGGCACCAGACGATCAGCCGTTCCTGCGGCTGTGCGCCCATCTCCCCGCGACTGATCCGATGCCCGCAGCGCAGGCAAGGCCGCCCGGCCCTGCCGTAGACCCAGGTGCCCCGTCCCGGACGGGGGTCGCCCGTCGTGGTCCTGTTCGGGCGCTCCTTGTTCGCGTCCATCAACCGTCGCGCGAGCGAAACGATCGCCTCCAGATCCTTTACCGCACCCACCGGTCGCCACGGCCACACCCCGGTGAGAAAAAGCGTCTCGGCGCGATAGATGGTGCCGATTCCCGCCAGGTTGCGCTGATCGAGCAGCGCGACCCCGATGCTCGTCTCAGGCCGCCGGGCCAGCCGCCGTACGGCTTCGGCCTCGTCCCAGTCACCTCCGAGCAGGTCGGGTCCGAGATGCCCGACGAGTCGCTCCTCCTCCTCGGCGCGTACCAGGTCGACCATGCCCAGCCGGACCCCCACCGCCTGCCACTCCGCGTTGGCCAGCACCAGGCGGACGACGTCGCCCCGGGGCAGTCCTCCCCGCCCCGAGGGCGAGATCTGCCAGCTCCCGTCCATCCTCAGATGGGTGTGGACGGTCAGGCCGCCTTCGACGCGGGTGAGCAGGTGCTTGCCGCGTGAGACGGTCTCCAGCACCGCACGCCCGGTGAGATCGGCCGTGGAGTGGCGCGGCACCCGGAAGTCCGAGCGGGTCAGCGTCCGCCCGTCGAGTGCCCGGCCGAGGCGCAGTGCGGCCTGGTGGACGACATCACCCTCGGGCACGGCACCCGCCGGGAGACACGTGCCGGCCGCGGGCGGGCGGTACCGGCACGATCACGGGGGATGTCACGGGCGGCACGGTCAGTCCCAGGCCGCGGGGTCGGCTGACAGGCTGCGAACCCGCTCGGGCAGGGCCCCGGTGGCCACGTTCTCAAGCGTGACCTCCTCCAGGATCGCCCGCTCACTGGCGCGCAGTGCGATCCAGACCTGCTGCAGCGACTCGGCGGGACCCCGATAGCCGACGTGCTCGGGCCGTTCCCCCCTGACGTTGGCGAGCGGGCCGTCAACGGCACGGATCACATCGGCCAGGCTGATCTCGGCGGGCGGGCGGGCCAGCACGTAGCCCCCCTCGGGACCACGCTGGCCGCGGACCAGCCCGGCGCGGCGCATTTGGAGCAGGATGTTCTCAAGATACTTGGGAGGCATGTCCTGCTCTTTGGCCAGCTCCCCTACCGTGGTGGGGCCGTCACCTGCGGCGGCGAGTTCGGCGGCGGCACGGAGGGCATAGTCGACACGAGCGGATAGGCGCATGTAACCGATTATCCCGCCTGCTATTGGTTACTTACGCGCGAGGGGCACCGAGACGTCGAAGGACGTCCGTCGCCCTCGGTGAGGACGGGGCCGTAAGGCGACGCGCCGGTGGGTGCCGGCGCGTGCACGACGTAGCGGTGGGGGGCCATCGCGGCGGTGCGGCCCGGCAGCAGGGCGAGGCAGGCCGCGTGGATCTCCTCGGCGGTTCCCGAGGTGACGTGGCAGGTCAGGAGCCCGTCCGGGGTGTGTGTCACGAGATGAGGTCCTCCCTGGACCGCCTCACCGACGAGCCGCTCCACCGAGCGAAGGCTCACCCAGCAGGAGTCGGTGTAGATCCAGTCCGCATCACGCTCGATAGGCGAAATTCCCGATATATTCGTAATGTCGCAAGCTTGGACGTCCCCGTCTCCGGCCGCGATCAGGAGCCGGGCGAGCCCGGTCCCGAAGCCCTCCGCCTGCTCTCGGTTCATCACTCGCGGATCGATCCAGAGCGTCAGGTCCACCACCTCCGTCAGCTGGTTGGCCCAGAGCGCGAGGTGTGCGGGAAGCGAGGCCTCCGGTAGCCAGTCGCACTCGACCTCGGCGGCGGGCGCCGGTTCCGGGGCGGAGCCGGTGACACCGCTCATGTCGTTGAAGACGCAGTCACGGGCGAAGTTCACACCCCGCTCGGCGTTGACCGCCTCGATCACCTCCCAGAGCGCCGTGGAGTCGAAACGGCTGTGCTGGTATCCGGAGAGGGAGGCGCCGCGGAAGCGGCGGACGGCCTCGTCGAAGGTGTGGACGTCCAGCTCCGTGGTGATCAGCGCGTCTTGGGCCAGCGGCCCGACGTAGTCACGCAGCTCGGGCCGTACCCGGTTGCTCGCCAGCGACGCGATCACGCAGGTCCGCTGCGTGTTCCACAGGCCGATCAGGACGCCCAGCGCGGCGAGTGTGATCGCCGAGCGGCTGGCCCCCGTGCGGCTCGCGACGGCTTCCAGCGCCTTGGCCGCCGGCGCCGAGCGGATCCGCAACCGGGGCCGGATCGCGTCGGCGTCGGCGGTCTCGTCGACCGTGAACATCGACTGCGGTGCCCGCCGCAGGCCGTCCTCCCAGTGCCGCAGCGCCGCCTCGGTCCGGCGCAGGGCCACCGGGGTGCCCTCGGCGGTCGCGAGGTCCAGCGGCTGCATCGGGTACGGCGCCGGTACGGCGACTCCCCGGATCAGGCGCTCCCACTCCCGCATGAGGACGGCCAGGCCGATGGCGTCGACCGAGGTGTGGGGCAGGACGAACACCACCAGGCGAGGCTCCCCGTCCTCGGTGATCACGGCGGCCCTGATCGGAAGCTCGCCCTCCAGATCGAACCGGGTGCCCTGCATCCGCAGGCCCACATCCTCGGCGACCTCGTCCGCGAGGCCGGTCCCGGCATCGTGCACCCCGACGGGCAGCGAGCCGGAACCGGCCACGACCTGGACGCCGGAGTGGATGGTGGCCCGCAGTCCCTCGTGCCGGGAGAGCAGCCGTCCGATCGCCTCGGCGACGGCGGGCAGGGACCTCCTCCCGGGGAGGCGCTTGGTGACGCGGAAGTTCATGTGCAGCGGTGGGTCGCGGAGCACGCAACGCGCCATGTTGGCCTGGCCCATGGTCACGGGCCCCCGCCGGGCCTGTGGCCCCGTGTAGTCGGCCGTGATCCTCGGGACGGTATCCATGTCGAGACCTGCCTAGTCACCGGTCGGCAAGGGGCTTACTGAAAAGAATCTTTACCATTTCTGGGAGTGTTCCACGCACCGTGTCGACGTCGCAAGCCCTTGATTTTCTGGATTCGCGGTGGTTCACCGTGCCTGGGCGGCGGTGCGCGGGCGACGCGCGAAAACCGGAGAGGCCCGTCCTGGGGGACGGGACGGCGAGCGGGGGTGTGGCGCGGCGGGGGACCCTCGAGGCACCTCCGCCGGGCCTCCGCCGGGCTAAACTATCGGGAAGTCTTATTAATGAATAGAACCGTTATTCTTGCTTGAATGTAATTGCGACGGGGAAACGGCGAACAAGAGAGCATGCGTATGGAGCGACGTCCTGGCGTGCCCAGGCTATTGAGGGAGATCAACGACAGGGCCGCCCTGGAGTTGTTGCTCGCCTCCGGGCCGCTGACACGGGGGCAGATCGGGGAGCTCACGGGTCTTTCCAAGGTGACGGCCTCCCAGACGCTCGCCCGCCTGGAAGGCCGCGGCCTGGTGGAGGTGGCAGGGGAGCAGGCGGGGGGACGCGGGCCTAATGCCGCGCTTTATGGGATTATTTCCTCCTCGGCCTATGTGGCGGGCCTGGATGTCGGCCCGGAATTCGTCACGACCGCCATCGCGGATATCCATGGGGAGATCATCGCCGAAGCGCGGGTGGCGCCGAACGGGCATGAGGATCCGGTCGCCCTCGTGCACAGCGGGGTGGTCAAGGCCTGCCGGTCCGCCAAGGTCGCGCTCTCCAAGCTGCGCGCGGTCGTCATCGGCACTCCGGGCGTGGTCGACCCCCGCACCGGCGACGTGCGGTTCTCCTTCGACCTGCCGGGCTGGCACGAGGGCATCCACGAGGCGCTCGCCCGTGACCTGCGCCGCGACGTCAGGATAGAGAACGACGTGAACCTCGTCGCCATCGCCGAGCGCACCCTGGGTGCCGCCCGGGAGGCCGACGACTTCGTGCTCCTGTGGGTGGGCCGCGGCATCGGCCTCGGTGTCGTGCTCGGCGGGCGGCTGCACCGCGGCCGGTCCGGCAGCGCGGGTGAGATCGGCTATCTGCCGGTGCCCGGCGTGCCGCTGGCCGAGGACGTGCGGGCCGTGCCGGGCAGGCTGCCGTCGCTCGCCGGTGGCCTGCAGTCCCTGGTCAGCGCCGAGGCGGTCGCCGAACTCGCCGCGACGTACGGTTTCGAGGGGGAGAGCGCCGCCGAGTGCGTCGCGGCGGCGGTCGCGGCGGGGGAGCGGGGAGAGCCTCTGATCGACGACATCGCCGGGCGGCTGGCGCTGGGCGTGGCGTCGGTGTGCGTCGTGCTCGACCCCGGGCTCGTGGTGCTCGCCGGCGAGGTCAGCAGGGCCGGAGGTGACGCGCTCACCTTCAGGATCGAGGAGGCGGTGGCCAGGAGCTGCCCGGTCCGGCCGCAGGTGGTGGCCAGCGAGGTGACCGGCAACCCGGTGCTGCGCGGGGCCGTCATCGCGGCTCTGGAGCAGGCCCGGGAAGAGATCTTCGCCTCCTGAGACGGGTTTTGTGGATCTTCGCCCGCGCCGCGGACCGGCCGGGCGGACGTCCCGCGAGGCGGAGGAGGAGCTCATGACGGAGTCGCGGGCGACGACAACGCCGCAGAACATGCTCTAGTCCCGCGGCCGGTGGTGGCCCGCCAGGATTTCGGCGGCGGCCCGTCCCGAGGCGGCGGTCGCACCGTGGGTGGTGATGTGCGTGGCACCGGGGGTGGCCGGACCCGGCAGGCCCATCTCCACCACGATCGCGTCGGGGCGGCGTGACAGCAGGGCGCCCAGGCGGTCCGCGACCCAGGCGTGCCGGTGGGCGTCGCGGACCACGATCACCAGCGGGCGCCCTGCGGCGGGAGGCGGGAACGCGTCTTCGGCGCCGAGCCGGAGAGCCGTCGTGCCCGGCAGCAGTGCGGCCAGCGGCGAGGCGACGCCCCACGGGGTGGCACGGTCGACGGCGATGTTCGTCTCGGAGACGAGTTCGATCACCTGCGGCGCCGAGGGCAGCGGGAGCCCGTCGCCGCGGACCCGCAGGGCCCGCCTGGCCGCGGCGAGGCCGGCGGATCCGCCGCCCGGGACCGCCGCCCCGGCCGTCCGGCGCCGCGCGGCGGACCAGGCGGCCAGGCTGCGGACCCGGGAGGCGGCCTCGGCCAGGCGCTCCTCGGGAAGGGTGCCGTCTGCCACCGCGGCCATGATGGCGTTGCGGATGAAGCCGACCACTCCGGGCCCCTTGCGCTCACCGCCCACACAGATCGCGTCGGCCCCGGCGGCGAGGGCGCGGACCGCCGCCCCGGTCACGCCGTACCGCCCGGCGACCGAGGGCATCTCCACACCGTCCGTCACGATCAGCCCGTCGAAGCCGAGTTCCTCCCTGAGCAGCCCGACCAGGATGCGGCCGCTCATGGTGGCGGGAGAGTCGGGGTCGTAGGCGGGGACGAGCAGGTGGCCGGTCATCACGGCCCGTACCCCGGCCTCGATGACGGCCCGGTAAGGCGGGAGCGTGGTGGCCGCGAGTTCCTCGGCCGAGTAGGCGACGGTCGGCAGGTCGTCGTGCGAGTCGACGGCGGTGGCGCCGTGACCGGGGAAGTGCTTGGCGCAGCCGGCCACCCCGGCGGACTGGAGGCCGGTGACCCAGGCGCGGGCGTGCCGGGCGACCAGCCGGGGGTCGGTGCCGAACGCGCGGGTGCCGACGACGGGGTTGTCCAGGTCGGAGTTGACGTCGACCACGGGGGCGTAGTCGAGGTCGATGCCCGCGGCGGCCATGTCCAGCCCGACCTCCCGGGCGATGAGCTCGGTCAGCTCGGGGTCGTCCACCGCGCCGAGTGCGAGGTTGCCGGGGCGCGAGCTGCCGGTGAGCGCCTCCAGCCGGGTGACGTCGCCCGCCTCCTCGTCGGTGGCGATCACCACGTCGGGGTTCTCCGCGCGCAGGGCGGCGGTCAGTGCTCTGACCTGCTCGCCGTCCACGAGGTTCCGGGAGTAGAGCGCGACCCCGCCGAGCCCTCCGGCGAGCCGCCTCCGCAGCCAGTCGGGCGCCTCCACGCCCACGAATCCGGGTTGCAGCACGGTGTCGGCAAGCCGGGCCAGTTCGGGGCTCGCGCCATTGGGCCCGCCCGTCCGGCCGCCACGAACGATCATCAATGCCTCCGGCTCGGTTCGTCACACGTCGCTTGTCTCAGGCGTACCACATGTGTAGCATTCAGGATGCATAAATAAACAAGAAACTTTCCTAATAATTTTCTGCCGGGCGTGACCCGCGCCCCGGCGCCCACCCGAGGAGAGATCACCTGCGAGGGAGCAGGACAGGATGGCGCACACCCCCTTCGACCTGCGGGGAATCCCGCTGGCGCTGCACCTGAACGGCCCCGTCGACACCCCGGCGCTGCTGGGCGCGTGCGCCGCCGTGGCCGGCAGGCACCCGGTGCTCGGCCGGGTCAGGGTCACCCGTACGGAGTCGACCCCCGAGGGCTACCCCGGGGTCGCGACGGCCGAGGCCACCCGCCCGTTCGACCTGGAGCGCGGTCCGCTCGCCCGGTTCACACTCGTCAGGGTGGGGCCCGAGCGCGTCCGGCTGCTCTTCACCGCGCACGCGCGGGTGTTCGACGCCGGTTCCAAGGACCTCCTGGTCCGCGACCTGGCCGACGCCTACTTCTCGCGTGCGCCCCTTCCGCCGCCGGACGGTACGCCGTCCGCGACATGGGACCCGGCACCGCCCGACGGTGCCGAGGAGTTCTGGAGGAGGCGCGAGCGCGAGCCCGTCGAACCGGTCCTGCCCGGCCTGCGCACCGTCCCGCACGGCACCGGTCCCGGTGAGATCGTCGAGATGGTGCTCGGCGCCGCGGAGTCCGGCGCCCTCACCGAGGCCGCCGCGACTCTCGGCGCGACCAGGTTCGAGCTGCTCCTGGCGGCGGTGGGCGTGCTGCTGCGGGGCTACGGCACCGTCGCCTCGCCGCTCGCCCTCGACCTCGGGACCCGCACCCGCCGGACGCGCGAGCGCATCGGGCCGTTCGTCGCGCGGGTGCCGTTCGCCCCGCACCCCGGCCCCGACGAGGAGTTCCCCGCCTACCTGCGTACGGTCCGGGCCGAGCTCCACGCCATGTACCGGTTCCGGCACGCGCCACCGGAGCCGCCCGCCGCACCGGTGCTGTTCGGCTACCGCAGGAGGGCGGCCGTCCCGGAGTTCCCCGGTATCGGGGCGGGGGTGGAGTGGACCGTCTTCAACGGGGTGGCCCACGGCGCGCTGCACGTCCAGGCCGTGGACGCGGCGCGGAGTCTCACCCTCGGCCTCCGTTTCAACCCCGCCGTGATCGGTCACGACGATGTGTCCCGGATCGCGGGTCACCTGCGCGCGCTGCTGCGCGCCCTCGCCGCGGAACCCGGCGCGAGGGTCTCGGAACTGCTGGAGCCTCCCCGCCCCGAGCCCTCCTAGGGCCCCGGGGCGGGGAGGAGGGGTACGGGCGCTCAGACGCCGAGGAGCTCGGCGGCGGCCTGCGCGTTGGCGCGGGCGGCGCCGTAGGTGGCCACGTAGGTCACGCCCTCGGGGCGCCAGATCGGCAGGCCCATCTCGACCACCGTGGTGTCGGGGCGGGCGGCCAGCAGCGCGGAGATCACCGACTTGCTGGCCTCGTAGCGATGGGCGTCCTTGACGACGACGATCAGGGAGCGGCCCGAGGCGCGTTCCAGGATGCCCGGCACGTCGGCGGCCTCCGGTTTGACCCGCAGCACCTCCGCCCGCGGCAGCAGCGGCGTGAAACCCCACGGCACGTCGCCGACCGCGATGGTCGGCGGGGTGTCCACCTCCACCACCAGCGGGTCGACCGGGGGAGGCGCCGAGCCGGTGAGGCTGACCGCGCGGCGGGCGGCGGTGAGGCCGATCACGTCCCGCTCGGCCTCACCCGTGCGGGGCGTGCCGAACCAGGCGCGCAGGGCGGACACCCGCTCGGCGGCCTCCTCCAGGCGGGACGTGGGCAGCCGCCCGTCCAGTACGGCGGCGACGATCTCGTCCAGGATCCGGCGGACGTCGTCCTCGGTGGGGATCGGGCCGAGGCAGAGCAGATCGGCTCCGGCGGCGAGGGAGAGCACCGAGCCGCCTGCCAGGCCGTAGGTGTCGGTGACGGCCCGCATGTCGAGGGCATCGGTGACGATCACACCGTCGTAGCCCAGCTCGCCGCGGAGCAGGCCGGTCAGGGCGGCGGGGGAGAGCGTCGCGGGGAGCCCGCCGGTGACGGCGGGGACCCGCACGTGCGCGGTCATGATGGACCTGGTTCCGGCCTCGATCGCGGCGCGGAAGGGCACGAGTTCGCGCTCGCGCAGCAGTTCGACGGAGGCGTCGACGAGCGGGACCTCCAGATGGGAGTCCTGCCGGGTCGCGCCGTGGCCCGGGAAGTGCTTGACACAGGCGGCCACGCCCGCCGACTGCAGGCCGTGTACGGCGGCGACGGTGTGCCGGGCGACGAGCGCGGCCTGGGCCCCGAACGAGCGGGTGCCGATCACCGGGTTGTCCTCGGCGGTGTTGACGTCCGCGGACGGGGCCATGTCCAGGTTGACGCCGCACCGGGCCAGATCGTCGCCGATGGACCGGTAGACCCGCCGGGTGAGCTCGACGTCGTCCACGGCGCCGAGGGCGGCGTTGCCGGGATACGGGCTGCCGACGTGGTAGGCGAGCCTGGTGACGTCGCCCCCCTCCTCGTCCAGTGAGATGACCGGGTCGCTTGTCTCACGCAGCCGGGAGGTGAGGGCGGACAGCTGCGCGGCGTCGGCGACGTTGAAGCCGAAGAGCGTGACGCCGCCGAGACCGTTCGCCAGCTCCCGCAGGACCCACTCGGGTGCCTCGGTGCCCTGGAACGCGGCGAGCAGAGTGCCGGCCGCGAGACGACGCAGCCCCTGATCGCCGCGATCCGCGATGAGCTCAGACATGGCGGTAGGTGTTCCTTACCTGAGATGTAGGGGGAGCGGACATGGAACAGGCAGGGCTGGTACGGCTCGCGCCTTGTGGGTGCGAGCCGTACCAGCACCGATGGGGATCAGCCCTTGACGGCGCCCGCGACGAGTCCGGAGACCATCCGCCGCTGCACCAGGAGAAAGAAGACGATGACCGGGATGGTCATCAGGGTGGAGGCGGCCATGATGGCGCCCCAGTCCACCGACCGCTGGCTGACGAAGTAGCGCAGCGCCACCGGCATGGTGTAGCTGCCCTGGTCGCCGATGAGCGTCAGCGCGAACACGAACTCGTTCCACGCGGTGATGAACGAGAAGATGCTCGTCGCGACGAGGCCGGGGGCCACCAGCGGGAACAGCACCCGCCAGAAGGTGCCGAACCGGCTCGCGCCGTCGATCCAGGCAGCCTCCTCCAGCTCCTTGGGAACCGCCGCGACGAAGGTGCGCAGCATCCAGATGGCGAACGGCAGCGTCATCGCGACGTTCACCACGATGAGGCCGAGGAGCTGGTCGTACAGCCCGGCCCGCCTGACCATCATGAACAGCGGGATGAGCAGTGCCTCGCCGGGGACCATCTGCACGATGAGCAGCAGGATCAGGAACGAGGTGCGCCCGCGGAAGCGGAAGCGGGCCACCGCGGTCGCCGCCAGCAGCGAGAAGACCGCGCCGATGAGCACGGTGCCGAGGGCCACGATGGAGCTGTTGAGCAGGTAGCGCCAGATGGAGTGGCCGGCGACGCCCTCGGTGAAGACCCGCCGCACGTGTTCGAGGGTGGGATCGGTGGGGAAGGGGATGAAGTCCGTCGTGAAGATCTGCTCGCTGCTCTTGAAGGCGGTGCTCACCATCCAGTAGACGGGGAAGACCGCGAACAGGAACACCAGGACGGCCGCGGTGTTCAGGCCGATGGTGCCGAGTTGCTTACGCCGCCGGAGAGCTCCCTGCGGCCCGCGCCTGCCGTACGTCGTCATCGCACGTCCTCCGTCTTCACGATCTGGCGGACGTAGAAGAAGGTGATGAAGAGCAGGATCAGCGTCAGCACCACCGCGATGGCCGCGCCCATGCCCATCTTGGGCGGCGCGCTGAAGGCCTGGGTGAAGGCGAACAGCGACAGGTTGAACGCCTCCCGGTTGGAGGTGCCGCCCGCCAGCACGAACAGCTGGGTGAAGACCTTGAAGTCCCAGATCACCGAGAGCACGGTGAGCACCGCGAAGACCGGCTTCAGCAGCGGGAAGGTGATCTTCCAGAAGATCCGCCACGCGGAGGCGCCGTCCACCCTGGCCGCCTCGTACAGCTCCTTGGAGATGCTCTTCAGCCCGGCCAGCACCGAGACCGCGATGAACGGGAACGACGCCCAGACCACCGCGATGATCAGCACCAGGTAGATGGTGAACGCGTCGTTCAGCCACGGCTCGCCGGTCCAGTCGGAGCGGCCGAACAGCAGGGAGGAGAGCCAGTCGGGCAGCGCGTTGAGCGCCCAGTTGATGACGCCCGACTCCGCGTCGAACAGCCAGCGCCAGATGATCGCGGTGGCGATCTGCGGGGTGGCCCAAGCGGCCATGATGCCGATGATCAGGAAGGTCGACATCTTCTTGCTTAGCTTGTGCAGGAGCAGGCCGACCAGCGTGCCCAGCAGCAGGGTGAGCGCCACCGTGACGACGGCGAAGACCACCGTGTTGCGCAGCGAGGTCCAGAACAACTCGGACTCGATGAGCTTCTGGTAGTTCTCCAGGCCGACGGACTCGGCGGGTACTCCCCGGATCTGCCGCAGTCCCACGTTCTGGAAGGACATGACGACCATCTGGAAGAGCGGGTAGAGCAGCAGGCCCGCGATGACGATCAGGCCGGGGACGAGCAGCGCGTAGGGGACCACCCGGACGGGCAGCCCGCTGGACCTGCGCGGGGGCTTGGCGCCTCGGTGCCCCCGCGCCGGGACGGAGGGGGAGCCCCCGTCCCGGGCGATGGTTGAGGTGTTCGCCATGACTACTGGTTCAGGATCTCTTCGAGTTCCTTGTTGGCGTCGGCCAGCGCGGTGTCGACGTCCTTCTTACCCTCGATGACCGAGCGGGCCGCGCTCTGCAGGACCGCCTTGGTGTCGTTGGCCTCGGCCCAGTTGGTGTCGTTCGGGAAGCCCTTGGCGACCTTGAAGGTCTCGGCGAACGGCGCCTGCACCGGGTCGGACGCGTACTCGGTCAGGGCCTCCGGGTAGAGCGGCAGCAGGCCGCCCTCCTTGGCGTAGCGGGTGCCGAACTCCTTGCCGGCGGCCAGCTTGACGTACTCGGCGGACAGTTCGAGGTTCTTGGTGTCCTTCCAGATGGCGATGTCGTTGCCGCCCTGGAAGGCAGGGGCCGGGCCGCTGCCGTCCTTGGCCGGGAGCGAGAAGAAGGCCATCTTCGAGTCGTCGACCTTGCCGCCGCTCTGCTCCTTGATCGTGGTGATGTCCCAGCCGCCGGTCACGTACATGCCGACCTTGCTGTTGGCGAAGCGGGTCGCGATGTCCACCGAGTTCTGGGTCAGCGCGGACTTGCGCGAGACGCCGTGCTTGGTGACCAGGTCGGTGTAGTACTGGAAGCCCTCCTTGAACCCGGGCTCGGTCAGCTTGCCGACCCACTTGCCGCCCTCGAACGCGGCGAAGTCGCCGCCGGCCGACCAGACGAACGGGGAGAGCGACATGTTGGCGTCGGAGCCGCCGTTGAAGGCGAAGCCGTCGACGTCCTTGCCCTTCTCGGCGACGATCTTCTTGCCCGCCGCGACGAGCTCCTCCCAGGTCTTGGGCACCTCGATCTTCAGGTCCTCGAACCAGTCCTTGCGGTAGAGGACGGCGCGGGTGCCGCCACCCCACGGGGCGGCGTAGATCTTGCCGTCCACCGTCTCGTAGCCCCACAGGTTCTGCGGGATCTGCTGGAAGTCGGGGTTGGCCTTGACGATCTCGGTGATGTCGGTCAGCGCGTCCTGCGCCACCCAGGCGGCGACCTGGTCGTTGCCGAACTCGGTGACGTCGGGGCCCTCGCCGCCGGCGAGCGCGGCGGTCCACTTGGCCTGCGCGTCGGGCCACGGCACCCACTGGAGCTTGACCTCGGCGCCGGTGGTCTCCTTGAACTTGGCGTTCAGGTCGCCCATGAGCTTGTCCTGCTTCTCGTCCGGAGCGCCGAGGCGCCAGACGGTCAGGGTCTGACCTGCGAACTTGGGGCCGGACGCGGCGGGTGCCGACGCGTCGGAGCCGGCGGCCGGGGTGGCGGGCTCGTTGCTGCCACACGCGGCGAGACCCAGGGCGAGGGCGGCCGTGGTGGCCGTCGTGGTGGCGATTCTCGCGAACTTCACTGGAGTTCTCCCTTTCAGGCTTTCGCCGGAGTTTGCACTCATCTGTTATGGCCGGGGCCCCCGCGACCCGTTGCACTCACTGGGAGCTGTCGCAACCCGCGGTTCCGATCACTTGCCTGCGGGCTGGCTAGGGTTAAACTAACAAGAAACTTTCTTAAAAGAAACGATCGTTAGCGGATCGTGACGGGGAGGACGGCCTTGTCCACACGCCCGGGAACACCCCGGCTGCTGCGCCAGCTCAACGACCGCGCGGCGCTGGAGCTCCTGCTGTCCAGCGGCCCGCTGACCCGGGCCGAGCTGGGAGAACACACCGGGCTCTCCAAGGTGACCGCGGGTCAGCTGCTCGCCAGGCTCCAGGAGCGAGACCTCGTCGCGGTGGTCGGCGAGCAGGCCGGCGGGCGCGGCCCCAACGCCGCGCTCTACGGGGTGGTGCCCTCCTGCGCGTACGTGGCCGGGCTTGACGTGCTCCCGGACCGGATCACTGCCGGGATCGCCGACATCACCGGCACACTCGTCGCCGAGGTCTCGGCAGACCCCAGCGGGCACGACGACCCGGTACGGCTGGTGCGCGGTGCGGTCGGCCAGGCGTGCGGGGCCGCGGGCATCGCCGCGGACCGGCTCCGCGCCTTCGTGATCGGCACCCGGGGCGTCGTCGACCCCGGCACCGGCGACGTGCGGTTCTCCTTCGACCTGCCCTCCTGGCACAACGGCGTGCTCGCCGAGCTCCGTCGCGACCTCGGCGTCCCGGTGACGATCGAGAACGACGTGAACCTGGCCGCGCTGGCCGAGCGCGCGCACGGCGCGGCGCTGGGCGTCGACGACTTCGTGCTCGTCTGGGCCGGGGTCGGCCAAGGGCTCGGCGTCATGCTGGGCGGGCGGCTGCACCGCGGTTTCACCGGCGGCGCGGGTGAGATCGGCTGGCTTCCCGTCCCGGGCGAGCCGCTCCCCACCGACGTGAGCGAACCCCAGTCGGGCTCGTTCCAGCGCCTGGTCGGCGGCGACGCCGTGGCCGGGCTCGCGAGCGCCTACGGCATCGGTTCCGTCACCGAGGCGACCCCGGTGGGGGAGCGTGTCCGCACGGCCGTCGCGGCGGGTGCCGAGGCGTTCCTGGACGAATTGGCCGGACGGCTGGCGGTCGGCGTCGCCGCGGTCGCCGTGGTCCTGGACCCCGGGTTGATCGTGCTCAGCGGCGACGTCGGCAGGGCGGGAGGGGACGCGCTCGCCGCCAGGGTGCAGGATGCCGTGGCCCGGGTCTGCCCGAGCCAGCCCAGGGTCGTGGTCTCGCGGGTCAGGGGCAACCCCGTACTGCGCGGCGCGCTGGTGTCGGCGTTGCAGCAGGCTCGGGAGCAGGTGTTCTCCGACACCGTCTGACGTCACCGTCTGACGTCACCGTCTGACGTCACCGTCTGACGTTCTTCCGCCCGGAGGACGCCGGCGGCCGACGGAGCTCCGCTCTGCCGGGAAGGCCGAAGTTGACGATCCGCCGACCGGGCCATGCCCTCCTTCTGGAGAACCGGGTCTCCAGCCGGCGGGTGTTTGGTGAAGAATTGCCGTCATGCGTGACATCGTGCTGATCTCCGACGCCCGAGTCGCCTCGATCCCCGTCGAGGAGTCCGGTGAACCCTTGATCGACGTGCGGGGGCGGTTGGAGACGGACCGGCGCCTCGCCGACGCCGAGGGGGCCTTCGCCCACCTGCGGCTCGGGCTGCTGGACCGGCTGGAGAAGGCGCAGGCGCAGCTTCCCGGGGGATACCGGCTGCTGGTCGTGGAGGGCTACCGGCCACCGGCGACCCAGAAAAAGATCTTCGATGACTACTCGGCGGAGTTGCGGGCGACATTTCCGGAAATGTCGCCTGCAGAGCTCCGGAGCGCGGCGAGCCGCTACGTCTCGCCCGTCGAGATCGCCCCGCACACCGCGGGAGCGGCGGTCGATCTGACCCTGTCCGCCGAGGACGGGACCGAGCTCGACATGGGCACCCCGCTCAACGCCACCCCCGAACAGAGCGGCGGCGCCTGCTACACCGAGGCCCCGGGCCTGTCCGCCGAGGCCCGTCACCACCGCAGGATCCTCGGTACGGCCCTGGAGGCGGCCGGCCTGGTCAACTACCCCACCGAGTGGTGGCACTGGTCCTACGGCGATCGCTACTGGGCCATGACCACCGGAGCCCCCTGCGCCGTCTACGGCCCGACCTCCACCTGACCTCCGTGCCCTCCTCCGTGCCCTCCGGGCACGGGCCGGATGCCGCTCGCCGCTCCGCCGTCCACACCGGGGAGCGCGGCGGCCGGGCGCAGCCCGAGCACCGCGTACGTGCCCAGCAGCCAGGCGGCGCTGACGTAGATCCCGACCCCTATCCCGAGCGGGATCATCACGATCAGCCCCCCGCACAGCAGCGGATGCCGGCGCAGGAAGCCCCGCCAGGCGGCCACGCCGCCCATGACGAGCGTGCAGAGGTCGGCCGGCGGCCAGCAGACGTCGACGACGACCAGCCAGAGCGGCATCTGGTCGTAGGTCTCGTACCAGAACCCGGCCACGCTGTACACCTAGGGCGTGGGGGTCCGCCAGCGCAGCGGGCCGCCGGGAGTGGTGCCGATCAGGCGGCCGGCGTGGGCGGTGAGCGTGGTGCTCCCGTCGGCGGGGCAGAGGTCGGCCCACTCGCCGGGGCCCGGCAGCGGCAGCCGGGTGCGGACCCGCCCGGCGAGGTCGACGGCGTAGAGGCGGCCGTTCATGGCGGTCATGGCCACCGCGCCCGGGAGCTCGCCGGTGTTCTCGTCGGCCGGGATCCACTCCGCGGCGTCCGGGGGCAGGCGCCACAGCCCACCGGCGGTGGTGACGGCCCACAGGTCGCCGTCCACCAGGGCCAGTCCCACCCCGCCAGGCGGGGCGTCGCCGAGGGTGACCCAGGGGGCCCGCGTGCCCGGGTCGCGGTAGACGAGACGCCCGTCGCCGGTCAGCCCGTACAGGCCGACGGGCCTGGTGCCGGACGCCTCGCGCGGGGTGGCCATGGCCACGACGCCGCCGCCCGAGTCGATGCGGCGCCAGCGCAGGTTCTGGCCGCCGACGTCCCTGCGGTACAGCGCGTCGTCGGTGCCCACCCCGTACAGCCGCGAGTCGCACGCGGTCAGCGCGCGGATCGAGCCGCCGGAGCCGATCACCTCCCAGCCGGAGACGCGGCGGGAGAGCCGGTCGAGCACGTTGCGGGTGATCCGCTCCACCGCCGGGTCGTGCAGGGTGTTTCCCCAGTTCACGGTGGAGGCGGTGAACACGGTCCCGGCGCCGAGGCCGAAGACGCCCATGGTGGCCATGCCGCCCTGGCCGTACCGGTGCCAGTGCCGCAGGTCGGCGGTGGCCAGGATGACGAAGGAGGGCGGGGTGCCGTCCCGCCCGGTGGCCACAGGCACGCCGTCCACCTCGGTGAAGTCGCAGGCATCGGTCTCGTAGCCGATGGCGCCCCTGCCGAAGGTGTCGCCCTCGCCCAGCTTGGTGCCCCCGAACACCCAGTGTTCGGGGAAGCGGACCGTGTAGGACTCCTCGTGCATCAGCCGCATGTACGGACCCCAGGTCCCCGCGCCGTGCCGGAAGCTGACCCCGGTCAGGCCGTTCTCCGGACGGTTCACCGGCGCGCTGGACCACTCGACGGTGGTGAGGGCGGGATTCACCGTGGCCATCGGATCGGCGACCGCGTCGCGGTAGCAGACCATGGTGCGCCCGTCGTCCTCCAGCCGGAACTGCCACCAGCAGGTGTTGCCGGAGAAGACGGCCAGGTTTCCGCCCCGGCCGACGAACTCCTCGACGCTGTCGCGCATCCCCGCCGACCAGTACTCGTCGTGCCCGCTGACCATCAGCAGCCGGTAGCCGGCCAGCAGTTCGCGCCCGGAGTGCAGGTCCAGGGCGGAGCAGTAGTCGACGTCGTATCCGGCGGGGCCCAGCCAGCGGATCATGCCCTCCTCCCAGCGCTCGGGCGGCGGCCCGCCGCCCGGCCGGTCGAAGGAGACGCGCGAGGCCCGGGTGGCCTGCTCGGTCCAGTAGATGGACTCGCCGGGAATGCCCGCCCGGTTGTAGGCCTGCCAGGTCGGGAACGGGATCGACAGCAGGATCGGCGAGCCGGCCCTGGCGGCCCGTACCACGAAGTAGACCTCGCAGACACCCTCGTCGGCGGTGAAGATCGCGCGGTAGAGCGAGCTGGGCCAGCCGGCGGAGACGTCGAGCCTCCAGGACGGGCCGGTGAACCCCCCTTCGAGCACCGCCAGGTCCGTGGCCACGTCCTCGATCAGCACCGAGCCGCACAGCGGGGCCCGGGAGGCGCGGGCGAGGTGGAAGCGGAGTGAGCCGCCCTGGACGCAGGACGTCGACTCGGCGTAGGCGTGGACCGTCATCGGGCTCCGGTTCCGGGCAGGAGGCCGGGCGGTGGGCGCCGGCCGGGGTGGGCATGGACCGTCGTCGGGCACCTCCGGCGGGGAGCGTCCGGGGGCCGGTCCGGGAGAGGAGTCAACCGACGGGCTCCAGCACCTCGCGGAACGCGGCCTCGACCAGCAGGGACTCCAGATCGAGGAGATAGCGTTCCATCGCGGGGCGGGACAGGTGGCGGGTGTCGGCGGTGAGCGAGACGCCCAGCCCGCCGGGCTCGCCGGTCACGTGCAGGCAGAACCGGCAGTTGAGCTTCTCCTGGCTGAGCGGCCAGCCGAGGGTCGTCTCCGCCAGCGCGTCCCGCACGGTCCGCTCGTCGGGGGAGGCGTCCACCTGGTCGGCGAAGCGCATGTCGTTGAAACAGCAGTACGGGTGGATCGGCGTGCCCCGTTCCCGGCTGACCCGCTCGGTGACCCCGTCCCGCTCGGCGGGGTCGTGGTAGGCGGATCGGTAGGCGCGCAGCGCGGCGGGCCTGGCCGCGCGCAGCAGCCCGGTGAAGTCGCCCCGGCGCAGGTCCAGCACGAACAGGCCCTCCTGGGAGAGCGTGGTGACAGCGCCGGCCGTGTCGCCGCGGAAGCGGTTGCCCACGATCGGCAGCATCGCGCACACGTCGTGGCCGCTCACCTTCCCGGCGAGTACGGACGCGGCGGCCAGCAGGACCGTCGAGGTGCTCGTGCCGCGCACGGCGGCGATCCGCCGCACCGCCAGGTCCATCGCCCGCGAGACGAGTCGCGCCCGCCAGATCGGCGGATCCGCGGGTGCCTGCTCGCGCCGGTCGAACATGGTCGGCGGGATGCGCCGGTACTCGCTCTCCCAGTGCTCGGCGGCGATCCTCGCGACCTTCAGACCCCGCTCGGAGCCCTGCCAGCGGGCCAGATCCAGCGGTGAGGGCGGGGGCGGGCCCGGCAGGGAGCCGCGCAGCAGGAGCAGCCGCAGATCCGTGACCGCCACCTCGGCCCCGAGGCCGTCGGCGGCCAGATGGCAGAAGACGAGCACGATGTGGGTGACCTCGCCGCGCTCGACGACGAGCCCGATCCGCAGCGGCCACTCGTTCCGGTAGTCGAAGGCGGTCTGTGCCAGCGCGTCCCGCAGCCGCTCGGGGTCGCCCTCGGAGACGGTGACCGGGACGGCCCCGCCGGTCTCCAGCACCTGCCACGGCTCCGGGCCGCCGCTGTCTCCGTACCCGCGGGCGTCCGGGGTACCGTACGGGGGGTCGCCCAGCCTGGTGCGCAGCGACTCGTGCCGCTCCACCAGCGCGCGCAGCACCTCGGCGGCCCGCGCCACGGTGAGCGGTCCGGCCCGCCGGGGCACGGCGAGCACCCGGCCGAAGTTGAAGTAGTGGTCGTCCGGCGCCGTCCTTTGGATCGTGTCCCAGATGGCGCGCTGCCCCCAGGTCAGCGGTGCCGTCCCCGACCGGCTCCCCGAGAACCGGATGTCCATGTGCTCCCCCTGCTGTTAGGAGTCGGAGGTCAGGAGTGCGAGCGCCGTGCCTCGTCGATGTGGCGCTCCAGCGCGCCCAGGTCGTCCAGCAGGTCGAGCCCGTCGTCCGACAGGTCGATCTCCACTCCGAACTCGGCCTCCACCGCGTCGATCAGCCGCATCTGCGCCAGGGAGGTGACCCCCAGCGCGGACAGCGGGACCGTGGCGCTCAGTGCCTCCCCGGCCGTGACCGCGCCGTCGGACGCCGAGGCCACCATCGCCGCCAGCCGTTCCCTGACCATGACGGTCTCCTCTCGTGCGCTCCCAGGCACCACTCGGTCGGACATCTTCAGGACCTCCGCGCGCTGAGCGGGCGCAGGTCGGTCCAGACCCGGTCGATGTGGGCGAGGCAGTCCTCCCTGGTACCCCGGACGCCCTCGTGCCGCCAGCCGTCCGGCAGGTCCCGGCCGTCCGGCCAGATCGAGTACTGCTCCTCGTGGTTGACCACGACGTGGTAGTCCATCTCAGCTCCCGGTCTCCATGAGGCGCGCGGCCTCCTCGTCGGACAGTTCGGCCAGCTCGGCGACGAGCAGTTCCTCCACCGCCGCCGCGAGGTCGGCCACGGTGCTCCGCGCGAACAGGGTGCGGATCGGCACGTCCACCTCGACGGCGGCCCGGAGCCTGGCGACGGCGCGGGTGGCCAGCAGCGAGTGCCCGCCCAGCGCGAAGAAGTCGTCGAAGGCACCGACCTCCTCGATGCCCAGCACCTCGCCGAAGATCTCGGCCACCAGCTCCTCGGCGTCGCCGCGCGGGGCGGTTCTCGTCCGGGGACCGGCCTCGGGCGCGGGCAGCGCGGCCCGGTCGAGCTTGCCGTTCCCGGTCAGCGGCAGGGTCGTGAGGTTCACCCAGAGCGTGGGGACCATGTGGGCGGGCAGCGCCCCGGCCAGGTATCCGGCCAGTTCCTCGCCGCCGGCCGTGCCGACGACGTAGCCGACCAGGGTCTCCCGGCGCACCGCCACCGCGGCCTGGCCGACACCGGGGTGGGTCAGCAGCCACGCCTCGATCTCGCCGGGCTCGATCCGGAAGCCGCGGACCTTGACCTGGTCGTCGAGGCGGCCGAGGAACTCCAGCCGCCCGTCGGACCGCCAGCGCGCCAGGTCGCCGGTCCGGTAGATCCGTTCTCCGCGCAGGACGGGGAAGCGCTCGGTGGTGAGGCCCGGCCTGGCGAGGTAGCCGGTGGCCACCCCGGCCCCGCCGACGCAGAGCTCACCGGGGGCTCCCGGCGGGACCTCCTGGCCGGCGGCGTCCAGGAGCAGGACCGAGGTGTCGGCGATCGGGACGCCGATGGGCGGCCGTCCCTGGGAGCCGTCCAGCTCGGCGGCGGTGGCGATGATCGTCGCCTCGGTCGGGCCATAGGTGTTGACCAGCCGTATCCGGTCGCCGAAGCGCCGGCGCCAGCGGGCCACGGCCGCCTCGTGCACCTGCTCGCCGCCGAGGATCACCAGGCGCAGGGTCGGCGGCCAGGCGATCTCGTCGATGTCGTCGACCAGCGCGTGCCAGTAGGCCGTGGGCAGGTCGAGCACGGTGACCTGGTCGAGGTGGTCGGGCAGGGTGACGCCGCCCTCGGGCAGCAGCTCCAGCCGGGCCCCGGCGGCCAGCGCCGGGTAGATCTCCTCGGCGTGGGTGTCGAAGCTCAGCGAGGCGAACTGGACCATCCGGTCGCCCGGACCCAGCCCGTACGCCTCGCGCATCCACCCGACGCGGGCGGCCAGGTTTCGGTGCGAGACCACGACCCCCTTCGGCGTTCCGGTGGACCCGGAGGTGTAGATCACGTAGGCGGCCCCGCCGTCCGGTGCCGCCGGATCGGCGGGCCGGCCGGTTTCCGAAGCGGGGGGCCGGTCGTCCAGCCGGACGACCGGGGTGGTGGGGGGCAGCCGGTCGCGCAGGGCCGCCGAGGTGAGGACGAGGCGGGTGGCGCTGTCGTCCAGCATGAAGGCGAGCCGTTCGGCGGGGTGGTCCGGGTCCAGCGGCAGATAGGCCGCCCCGGCCCGCCAGACCGCGAGCAGGGCCGCGACGGCGTCGGGCGATCTGTCCAGGCAGACGCCGACCACATCGCCACCGGTGACGCCGTGCCCCCGCAGCAGCGCGGCCAGCTCGTCGGCGCGGGCGTCCAGCCCGGCGTAGCCGAGCGTGGCACCCCCGCAGCCGATCGCGACCGCGTCCGGCGTGTCGCGTACGGTCGCCGCGAACAGGTCGGGCACCGAGGCGGAGGTGGACCGCACCGGGCCGCGGGAGAGGCGCAGGAGCAGGGCGTCGTCGTCCTCGGTGCGCAGCGGCAGCTCCGAGACGCGGTCGCCGGACGCGCCGGGCAGCGCGGTGAGCAGCAGGTGGAACCGTGCGGCCATGGCCTCGACCGTGGCCCGGTCGAAGAGCTCGGCGTCGTAGGCGAAGCTGAGCATGAGCTCGTGCTCGTCCTGCCATGCCTCCAGCATCAGCTCCAGCTTGGCCTGCCGCATGCCGTGCTCGAACACCGTGGCGGTCAGCCCGCCGAAGGCGTCGCGGGCCTGCCCGGAGTCCTGCGTGTGCAGGATGAGCATGGTCTGGAACAGCGGTGTGCGGGTGAGGTCGCGCTCGACCCCCAGGGCCCGCACCAGCTCCTCGAACGGCACGCCGCGGTGGGAGAAGGCGTCCAGGACACCGGTCCTGGTCTCCCGGAGCAGGTCCGAGAAGGCGGGGTCGGCCGACAGGTCGCCGCGCATGACCAGGGTGTCGCTGAGATAGCCGACGACCGGTTCGAGCTCGACCCGGTCCCGGCCGGCGGTGGCCGTACCGACGAGGATGTCGCTCCGGCCGCTGTGCCGGGACAGCAGAACCTGGTAGGCGGCGAGCAGGACCATGAACATGGTGGCGCCGTGCTCCCTGCCCAGCCAGGCCAGGGCGGCGGCCTCGGCCTCGTCCAGCCGGACGGTGACCACCTCGCCGCGCCTGGCGGCCCCGGCGGTGCGCGGCCGGTCGACCGGCAGGTCCAGCGGGGTGGGGTCGGCGAGCCTGTCCCGCCAGTAGCCGAGCAGGCCGCCGAGGTCGCGCTCGCGCTGCCAGCGGGCGACGTCGCCGAACTGGAGCGGGACCGGGGGCAGGGCGGTGTCGCCGGAGTACAGGCGTGACACCTCGTCGAAGACGAGGTTGAGCGACCAGCCGTCGCCGAGGATGTGGTGGAGCACGACGCACAGGACGTGGTCGTCCTCGGCGATCCGGATCAGCGCGACGCGCAGGGGCGGCCCGGCGGCCAGCTCGAAGGGCGCGTTGGTCAGCGCCGAGACCAGTTCCAGTGCCTCGGCCTCGTCCGCGGCGTTCGTCTCGTCGAGGGCCACGGGACCCGGTGGATCGATGACCACGACCGGCACGCCGTCCACCTCGGGGAAACGGGTGCGCAGGCTCTCGTGGCGGGCGATCGTGCCCGCCAGGGCGCGGGCCAGGGCGTCCCGGTCCAGCGGCCCGCGCAGCCGCCTGACCAGGCACATGTTGTACGACGCGTCGTCTCGGTCGAGCCGGTTGAGGAACCAGAGCCGTTCCTGGCCGAAGGAGAGCGGCGGAGCGGTTCCCTCGGGCCTCGGGCGCGGCCCGTCGCTCTCGCGGGCCGCGACGCCGAGGCCGGGCCCCGCTTCCGCGACCGGGACGCCGGGGCCGGGCAGCAGTTCCGCGAGCCCGGCGACCGTCGGCCGGGTGAACACCTCGCGGACGGGAATCTCCGTTCCGGACAGCGCCGCCAGCCGTGAGGTGACCATGGTGGCCAGCAGCGAGTGCCCGCCCAGGGTGAAGAAGTCGTCGTGCGCCCCGACCTGCGCCGTCCCGAGCACCTCGGCGAAGACCTGGGCGACCATCCGCTCGGCGGGGGTGCGGGGGGCGGTCGCGTCCCGCACGGGCGTCCGGTCCACCGCGGGAAGCGCGTTGCGGTCGACCTTCCCGTTGGGGGTCAGCGGCAACGCCTCCACCTCGACGAACACGCTGGGCACCAGGTAGCCGGGCAGCTCGCGCGCGGCGTGCTCCCCGAGACCGTGGAGCGCTCCGCGGCCGTCGGATCCTGGCCGCGCGGGAGGTGGCGCGGCGGGCACGACGAAGGCCACCAGCCGGTCCCCGCGCACCGCGACGACCGTCTGCCGCACGCCGGGGTGGGCGTCGAGCACCGCCTCGATCTCGCCGAGCTCGATGCGGTGACCCCGTAGTTTGACCTGGTCGTCGGTACGGCCGAGGAACTCCAGGGTGCCGTCGTTGCGGAGACGGACGCGGTCTCCCGTCCGGTAGTGCCGCGAGCCGCCGGGGCCGGGGACGAAGCGCTCCGCGGTCAGGGCCGGGCGGCCCAGATAGCCGGTGGCCACTCCCGCGCCGCCGATGAGCAGCTCTCCGGCCACCCCGATCGGGCACGGTCCGCCGGCGGGGTCGGTGACCTGGACGACGGTGTTGGCGATCGGGCGGCCGATGACGATCTCGCCGGGATGTTCCGGAACGTCCCAGGCGGTGGACCAGACGGTGGTCTCGGTCGGACCGTAGACGTTGACGAGCCGGTCGAGGCGCGGGCGGAGCTCGCGGGCGAGCCGGGGCGCGAGCGGCTCACCGCCGGTCAGGCCCACCACGCGCGGCAGGTCCCCGGTGAGCAGGACCCGCCAGCCCGAGGGGGTGGCCTGGACGTGGGTCACGCCCTCGTCCCTGATCAGGCACGCGAGCCGCGCGCCGTCACGGGCCGTCTCCGCGTCGGCGACGACCACCCGGCCACCGGTCACCAGCGGCAGGTAGAGCTCCAGGGCGGAGATGTCGAACGACAGCGAGGTCAGCGCCAGCCACACGTCCCAGGGCTCGGAGCGCAGCAGCGCGCGCATCGCCAGCAGGAGGTTGGTCAGCGCCCGGTGGGGCACCGTCACCCCCTTCGGCCGCCCGGTGGACCCGGAGGTGTAGAGCACGTACGCGGTGTCGCCGGGGCGTGGTCGCGTGATCACAGCAGGGGTCACGGCGGGGGTCACGGTGGGGGTCACGGCGGGGGTCACGGTGGGGGTCACGGTGGGGGTCACGGTGGGGGTCACGGTGGGGGTCACGGTGGGGGCCGCGGTGGGGGCCGCGGTCGCCGGGGGAAGGTCGTCGAGGCCGGTCAGGACCAGCGCGGCCGCGGAGTCCTCGATCACGTACGTGACACGGGCCTCGGGGTAGTCGGGGTCGACGGGCAGGTAGGCCGCGCCGCTCATCGCCACGCCCAGCAGGGCGACGAGCATGTCGGCGCCGCGTTCCATCCGGAGCGCGACCAGCGAGCCAGGCCCGATCCCGGCCGCGCCCAGCCGCCCGGCGAACTCCGCCGCCCGCCCGGCCAGTTCCGCGTACGTGAGTTCCTCCGCTCCGGATCCGCCCGCCGGCGCGGTGCCGGCGGGCACGGCCCGTACCGCGATCGCGCCCGGGGTCGCCGCGGCCTGTTCGAGCAGCAGGTCGACCAGTGTGATCTCGGGCGTTTCGGTCCCGGTGTCGCTCCACTCCGCCAGCAGGGCGAGCTCGGCGTCCGGCAGCATCCGCAGCGAGCTCACCGGCGAGCCGGGGTCGGCCACCACGGCCGCGAGCAGTTCCTGGAAGCGGGCGACCAGCCGTGCCACGCTCTCGCGGTCGAACAGCTCGGTGCTGTAGATGACGGTGCCGTACAGGTGGCCGTCGTCGCCGGGGGAGAGGTCCATGGACAGATCGAGCCGGGCACGGGACCAGCCGTTGGGGAAGGGCGCGGCGTCGAGGCCGGGCAGGGGCTCGGCCCACTCGCCGTGGGTGTGGAAGGCGAACATGGTCTGGAACAGCGGCGTGCGGCTGAGATCACGTTCCAGGTCGAGGTCCGCCACCAGGCGCTCGAAGGGGATCTCCTGCCGCGAGAGCCCGTCCAGCACCATCCTGCGGGTGCGTCTGAGCAGTTCGTCGAAGGTGGGGTCGCCGGACAGGTCGCAGCGGAGGGCCAGCGTGGTCGCGAGGAAACCGATCATGGTCTCCAGTTCGGTGCTGCCGCGACCGGCCGAGGGGGTGCCCACGCAGAAGTCGCGCTGGCCGGTGTGCCGGTGGAGCAGGACCTGGTAGGCCGCCAGCAGCACCATGAACGGCGTGCACCGGGCACGCCGGGCGAGGGCGCCGATCGAGGCGGCCAGATCGGCCTCGATCCGGAAGTCGACCTCGGCGCCCTCGCCGGTCCGCCGGGCGGGGCGCGGCCGGTCGGTCGGCAGTTCCAGGGCGGGCACCCCGGCGAGCCGCTCGGTCCACCAGCGGAGCTCGGAGTCCGCGGGGCGCAGGTCGCGCGCGTACTCGCCGTACTGCAGGGGAAGCTCGGGCAGCGGCGCGCCGCCCCGGCTGCCGTAGTGGACGGCGACCTCGGAGCGGAGCACGTTCAGCGACCAGCCGTCGCCGTTGATGTGGTGCAGGACGACGCAGAGCACGTGCTCCTCGGGGCCGAGCTCGATCAGCGAGACCCGGAACGGCGGCGCGGCGGTCAGGTCGAAGGCCGTGTTGGTGAGGGCGGAGACCAGCGCGGCGGCCTCCCGCGCGTCCCGGGCCGCCAGCCGCTCGACGGCTACCGGCGAGGGCGGGTCGACGATCGCCAGGGGCTTCCCGTCCACCTCGCGGAACCTGGTCCGCAGGCTCTCGTGCCGGGTGGCCACGGCGGTGAACGCGGCCTCCAGGGCGGTCCTGTCAAGGCGACCTTTCAACCTGTAAACATAGGATGTGTTGTAGGTCGAGTCGCCCGGGTCGAGCCGGTGCAGAAACCAGAGCCGCTGCTGGCCGGGTGACAGGGGGTACTCCGTCACCGGCCGGCCGGTTGGAACGGTCTCTGATTGGAACACGCAGGGCTCCTTTTTCGGCCGCGGGCCCGGTCGCTCACGCAATCGCGCTGGAAATTGGTACGCAAAAGGCCCACTCCGTGCGTATTTACCCAGTTGGGCGGGCCTCGGGAAAGGTCACTTTCTGGAAAGAAACCTTTCAGTTAGTTCTGGGTGGTCAGTGTTACACCTCCACTCCGAGGGCGCAAGGCCCACTCTCGCGAGGGTTTCGTCCCTCCGGCGAACCTCAGCCAAAGGTCTTGCAAGGCTGTGGCGATCATGTAAGACTGGCGCTCGATTTTGAATAGTAAAGATTCTTTCCTGTATTGCTCTCAATGGCCACTCGCCCTGATTGCATATACATCCGATCTTTAGTGGGAGGTTCACCCGGTGAACCTGACCGTCCCCCAACTGCTCAGAGACCGGGCGCTCGCCGACCCCGACGGGATCGCGCTGATCGTGCACGACTCGGCCCGGCTCACCTACCACCAGTGGCACGAGCGGTCCCTCGCGCTCGCGAACGGCCTGCTCGCGCGCGGTGTCACCTCGGGTGACCGGGTGGGCCTGGTGTTCGGGGCCACCGACTGGACGGACTACGCCGTGGCGTTCTGCGGGGTCCTGGCGGCCGGGGCGGTGGCCGTACCGCTCTCCGACCGCCTCGCCCCCGATGACCTGCGTCTCATGCTGGCCGGCTGCCGCGCGACCGGGATCGTCCACGCGGCCGGCCTCAGCGCCGACCTCACCGCCGGCCTCGCCGTGCCCGAGGCCGGCTGGAGCGCGACCGTCGACCGCCTGAGCGCCGAAACGTCCTATGAGAAGGCCGACCTCGCGGCACCGGAGCCGGGAGATCTCGCCCAGATCCTCTACACCTCCGGCACCACGGGCCGCCCCAAGGGAGTCTCGGCCACCCATGCCAACCTGACCTATGGCTGCGGTTCCGGACGCCGCCCGTTCGCGCACTCCCGGCATCTCGTGCACGCCTTCCCGATCGGCACCAACGCCGGGCAGACGATGCTGATCAACGCGCTCGACGCCCGGCCGGCCGTCGTGACTCTGCCGCGCTTCACCCCCGGCCGCTTCGCGTCGTTGATCGAGTCCTACCGGGCGGGGACGGTCTTCCTGGTCCCCGCGATGGCCATCGAGCTGATCAACGCGGGGGTGGCCGAGCGGCACGACCTGTCCAGCGTGCTGCTGCTCGGCTCGGCCGCCGCGCCACTGCCCTCGGCCGTCGCCCAGGCGCTGACCACGGCCTTCCCCAGTGCGACGATCGCCAACTACTACACCTCAACCGAGGCGGCCCCGGCTCAGACGATCATGATGTTCGACCCGGAGCGGCCGGGAAGCGTCGGCCGTGCCATCGCCGGGGGACGGGTCAGGATCGCCACCGCGACGGGCGGGCCGCTGGCGCGGGGGGAGACCGGAGAGGTCTGGATGCGATCCCCCGCGGTACCGCGCGCCTACTACGGCGACCCCGGCAGCGAGACCTTCCGCGACGGCTGGGTGCGGATGGGCGACCTCGGCTACCTCGACGCCGACGGCTATCTCTACCTCGTCGACCGGGAGGGCGACGTGGTGAAGTCCGGGGCCTTCAAGGTCTCCACGATCCACGTCGAGGAGGTCGTCCACCGGCACCCGGCGGTGATCGAGGCGGCCGCGTTCGGGGTTCCGCACCCGGTGCTCGGAAGCGTCGTCACCGTCGCCCTCGTCACCTCGGAGCCCCTCGCGCCGGAGGAACTGCGGATCTTCCTCAAGGACCGGCTGGCCCCGCACGAGTTGCCCGCGCACGTCGTCACCGTCGGCGCCCTGCCGCGCAACGCCGGCGGCAAGGTCGACAAGAAGGCGCTGCGCCGGACGATGGGGAGCGTGTGATGTCCGGGTCCGAGGTCACGTTCACCCAGCAGGGGATGTGGGTGACCGAGCAGGCCGCGGGCGGCGGCACCGCCTACCACATGCCGTTGATCGTTCATCTCCGCGGCGCCCTGGACACCGGCGCGCTGCTGGCGGCCTGCGCCGCGGTGGTCGACCGGCACCCGGCGCTGGGCGGCGTGGTGGCGGAGGTGGGCGCCGAGCTGCGGCTCGTGCCCGGCGCCGAGGTTCCGGTACGCCGGGCGGCGGCCTTCCCCGCTGATCCCCCGAACGACGTCCCGGGAGGTTCCCCGGGGAGCCCGGACCATGGGCCGGGCGTGCGCGCGTCGGTGCGGGAGGAGATCATGCGCGCCTTCGACCTGGGGAAGGGCCCGCTGGCCCGCTTCACCCTGTTCGAGACCGGCCCCGAGCGGCACCTGCTGCTCTTCGTCGCCCATCACCTGATCTTCGACGGGCAGTCCAAGGACATCCTGGTGCGCGACCTGGCCGCCTTCCACAACGGCGAGCCGCCGCCCCCGCTGCCCGAGATCGACCACGGCAGGGCCGAGCGCGACCGGGTGGCCGCCATGCTTCCCGCCGCGCGCGAGTTCTGGAAGCCCCGCTGGCGAGATCCGGGCGAGACCGTCGTGCTCGGCCGGGCGCTGAGGTCCCGGCGGGCGGGCGAGGGACGGGTGCTCCGGTTCACCCTCGGCCCACAGGTCCCCTCGGTGCCCGGCCTGACCCGGTTCGAGGCGCTGCTGGCCGCGCTGCACGCGCGGCTCCTTGGCTACGGCAACGCCTCGGTGACCACCGCCGTCGACCTGTCCACCCGGCCCGAACAGGCCGTCGGCCACATCGGCCTGTTCGTCAACGAGCTCCCGGTCGCCTCCACCCCGTCCGGGCGGCAGACCTTCCGCGAGTTCGCCACCGCGCTCCGCGCCGAGCTGCGCGAGGTCTACCGGTTCCGCCAGGTGCCGCTCTCCCGGGCGCTGCCCCGCATCCGGCCGCACGCCGCGCTGGTGCCCGTCTCCGTCAGCTACCGCGTCCGCCGCGACGCCGACCCGGCCTTCACCGGCCTCGACACGTCCGTGGAGTGGACGGTCTTCAACCACGGGGTACGCGGCGCGCTGCACCTGCAGTGCGTGGACGGCCCCGGCGGGCTGGAGATCAGCCTGCGCCACGACCCCGAGACGGTGCCCGACGCCGCCAGGGTGGCCGAGGACCTGCGCCTCCTGCTGGAACGCGCCACCGATGACCCCGACCTGCCACTGCACGAACTTCTGGAGAACGAATGGGTTCCGTCACCACGTTGACCGACCAGGTGCGCGAGATCTGGGAGGAGGTCCTGGGCATCTCGCCGATCGAGGACGACGACGACATCTTCGACCTGGGCGGTCACTCGCTGACCATCACCCAGATCATCGCCCGGATGCGCAAGCGCCTGGACATCGAGGTCTCCCTGGACGACTTCTTCGACAATCCGACGATCGCCGGGATCACCGGGATCGCGAGCTCCCTCGGCGATGACTGAGATCCTCGACGGGCTCCGTCTCTCCCGCCTGGCCGACGACGACCTGGAGCTCCTGCTGCTGGTCAGGCACTTCGAGCTCAAGCTCCTGGAGCTGTACGGCAGGGGTGAGCTGGGCGGCACCACCCACACCTGCCTCGGCCAGGAGTACGTCCCGGTCGCGCTCCGCCCCCTGCTCGGCCCGGCCGACCACGTCTTCAGCAACCACCGGGGCCACGGCCACTACCTGGCCAGGTTCCGCGACCCGCACGGCCTGCTCGCCGAGATCATGGGCAGGCAGGGCGCGGTCTGCGGAGGCGTCGGCGGCAGCCAGCACATCCACCGCGACCGCTACCTGTCCACCGGGGTGCAGGGCGAGAGCATGCCGGTCGCCGCCGGTGTCGCGCTCCATCTCAAGCGCGCCGAGCCGGGGGCCCTGGCCTGTGTCCACATCGGCGACGGCACCTGGGGCGAGGGAGCGGTCTACGAGGCGCTGAACCTCGCCGCGCTCTGGCGGCTCCCGCTGCTCGTCGTGGTGGAGAACAACGGCATCGCCCAGTCCACCCCGACCGCGTCGCAGATGGCGGGCACGGTGGCCGGGCGGGCGGCGGCCTTCGGCATCCCGCACCTGCGGGTCGTCTCCACGGACGTCAACGAGATCCGCCTCACGCTGGAGGAGGAGGTGGCGCGGGTGCGCGAGGCGGGGCCGCTGGTGGTCGAGTTCGTCACCCACCGCCTCGGGCCGCACAGCAAGGGCGACGACGTGCGCCCGGCCGACGCCGTACGGGCCGCCAGGGACAACGACTGGTACGGCCGCTACGCCCACCACCATCCCGAGCAGTTCCACCGGATCGACGGCGCGGTCAGGGCCGAGGTCCAGGCCGTCGCCGACGAGGTCGCGGCCCGCCCGCTCTCCCGCTGGGAGGCACCGTGCGGGTAGCGGAGAACCTCAACGCGGCACTGCACGGGCTGCTGGACGACGACCCCACCGCCTACGTCCTCGGCGAGGACATCCTCGATCCGTACGGAGGCGCCTTCAAGGTCACCAAGGGCCTGTCCGGCCGCTTTCCCGGGCGCGTGATCGGCACTCCGATCAGTGAGGGCGCGCTGACCGGCGTCGCGGCGGGTCTGGCGCTGACCGGCAACACGGCCGTGGCCGAGATCATGTTCGGCGACTTCGTGACGCTCGCCTTCGACCAGCTCTGCAACTTCGCCGCCAAGTCGGTGTCGATGTACGGCGGGCGGCTGCCGCTGCGGATGGTGGTGCGCTGCCCGACCGGCGGCGGCCGGGGCTACGGCCCGACGCACAGCCAGAGCCTGCAGAAGCACTTCGTCGGCATGCCGGGGCTGTCGCTGTACGAGATGTCCCCCTTCCATGACAACCGCGCGGTGCTCGCGGCGATGCTGGAACGGGGCGAGCCGTGCGTGTTCTTCGAGGACAAGATCCTCTACACCCGGCCGATGGGCCGGGTGGATCCGCCGTTCCTCCTCCGCCGCGACGGAGACCTGGCCGTGGTGGACATCCGCGACTCCGCGGAGCGCCCCGACTGCGTGGTCATCGCCCCCGGCGGGATGGCCCACCGGGTACTGGCCGCGATGCGCTCCCTGCTGGTGGAACAGGAGATCTGCACCCGGCTGCTGGTGCCCTCCCGCCTCTATCCGCTGGACGCCGACGCGCTCCTGCCGCACCTCGCGGACGTCGTCGTGGTCGCGGAGGAGAGCACCGCCGGGGGTACCTGGGGCAGTGAGGTGGCCCACCTGCTGCACGCCCGCGTCTGGGAGCGCCTGCGCGGTCCCGTCCGCCTCGTCCACTCGCGGGCCGCCGTGATCCCCACCGCCGCGCACCTGGAGAACGAGGTCCTGGTCGGGGAGTCCACGATCCACCGTGCCGTACGGGAGGCCCTGCGTGGCTGACATCCGCGTCCCCAAGCTCAACAACAACGACACCGAGTACCTGATCGTCGAGTGGCTCGTCGAGGACGGCGGGCCCGTCGTCGCGGGGCAGGCGGTCGCTGTGCTGGAGACCTCCAAGGCCGCCGACGAGCTGGAGGCGGAGGAGTCCGGCCACCTCTACCACGCCGCCGCTCCCAACACCTGGATCGCTCCCGGCGCGCTCCTCGCCCGCGTCACCGCCGAGGCCGTCCCCCCGGAGGGTCCCGCTCCCGCTCCGTCCGGTGCCGAGCCGGCGACAGGCGAGGACGAGCCGGAGCTCCGGCCGCTCGTCACCGATCCCGCCCGCGCCGCCATGGAGGAGCTCGGGGTCTCCGACTCCGACGTCGCGTCCCTGGGCCTGGCCGTCGTCCGCCGGGCCGACGTGGCGGCCCTGGCAGCCCGCAGTACCGGGGCGGCGACCGGCACCGTGCGGGCGGACGCGCCGGGACCCGGTACGGACCCGGACAAGGCCAACGGGCGACAGGCGGGCACCCACCGCCTGTCGCGGGTGCAGCGCGCCGTCGCGCGCGCCGTCACCGTCTCGCACACCGCGATCCCCGCCGCGTACACGGTCGTGAGGTTCGAGGTGGGCCCGCTGCTGGCGCGGACCGGGGAGCTGAGCAGACAGGTCCGCAGGCCGGTCGGCCTGGCGGAGCTGTTCGTACAGGCCGTGGCGGCGCTGCACCCCGCCTTCCCGCTCTTCTTCGCCTCGATCGACGGGGACGAGGCACGGCTGGCCGACGCGCCGCGCGTCGGCGTCACGTTCGACCTGGGCGAGGGCCTGTACGTGCCGGTCGTCCGCGACACCGGGTCGCTGCGGGAGATCGCCGAGGCGCTCATGCGCTACCGGCTCGCCGCGGCCGAGGGGGACTTCCGCGAGAAGGACCTCACCGGCGCCAACATCGCCGTCACCCTGCACACCGACGCCGACGTCGTCCTCGCGATCCCGCTCGTCTTCCCCGGCACCGTCTGCGCCCTCGCGATCACCTCGCCGCAGTCCGAGCCGGTACTCGCCGAGGACGGCACGGTGACCG
The DNA here is from genome assembly GCF_040675205.1 of Streptosporangium sp. NPDC049644. Taxonomy (NCBI): domain Bacteria; kingdom Bacillati; phylum Actinomycetota; class Actinomycetes; order Streptosporangiales; family Streptosporangiaceae; genus Streptosporangium; species Streptosporangium sp. NPDC049644. The sequence goes on from NZ_JBFAOJ010000007.1 coordinate 62,571, forward strand.
CGCGAACCGTCGCCAACATCGGCCTCGCCTACGACCATCGACTGATCAACGGCCGGGACGCCGCGCTCTTCCTCGCGGCCCTCAGAACGGAGCTGCGGGCTTGAGCGAGACAACGCTGTCGGACGCGAAGAAGGCACTGCTCGCGAGAAGGCTCCGGAACCGGGGGGAGTCGCGCACCGTCGTCGCCCGCGCCCAGGGAACCGTCCCGCCCCTGTCCCACGCGCAGGAGCGCCTGTGGTTCCTGGAGCAGTACCGCCCCGGCACCACCACCTACACGGTCCCTGTCGCGGTGCGCCTGCGCGGGAAGCTGGACGCCGACGCGCTGCGCCGGGCGCTGGACGAGATCGTCGCGCGCCACGAGGCCCTGCGGATGCGGTTCCTCACCACCGAGGACGGCACCCCCGAGCTCGTCGTCGACGAGCCGGGCCCCGCCGAGCTGCGTGTCACCGAGGCGGCCGACGTGGACGCCGCGATCGAGCTGCTCGACACCGAGCTCGCCGTCCCGTTCGACCTGGAGCGCGGCCCGCTCTTCCGAGCGGTGCTGGTCCTCCTGGCGCCCGACGACCACGTGCTCCTGCTCGCCGCCCACCACACGGTCATCGACGGCTGGTCGAGCGACCTGCTCATCCGCGAGCTGCTCGCCCTGCACGACGGTGAGACCCCGCCGCCCGCGCCGGTCGGCTACGGCGACTACGCCCGCTGGCAGCGGGACCGGGACCACCGCCGCGAGCTCGGTCACTGGCGCGACCGGCTCGCCGGGCTGCCCGCACTCGAACTGCCCACCGACCGGCCGCGCCCCGCCGAGCAGTGCCACGAGGGAGCCGCGCTCGACGTCCGGGTGGACGCCGACCTCACCCGGCGGCTGGCCGAGCTGGGCGCCGCGTCCGGCGCCACGCCGTACATGACGTTGCTGGCCGCCTTCCAGGTGCTGCTGGCCCGCTACTCGGGGCAGGCGGACTTCGCCGTCGGCTCCCCGGTCGCCGGACGCGGGCTGCCCGAGCTGGACGGTGTCGTCGGCATGTTCGTCAACACCCTGGTCCTCCGCGCCGACCTGGCGGACGACCCGCCGTTCACCACCTTCCTGGCCCGCACCCGGGAGAGCGCGCTGGACGCCTTCGCGCATCAGGAGCTCCCGTTCGACCAGCTGGTCAGCGAGCTGAACGTGGTCCGCGACGTCAGCCGCTCGCCGCTCGCGCAGGTCACGTTCGCGCTGCAGAACTTCAAGGCGGGCCGGGAGGACGGGCGTCTCTCCTACCTCACCCTCCCGGCCAGGACGACCCGGTTCGACCTCGGCCTCTACCTGTTCGAGAGCCCGGACGGGCTGGTCGGTCACCTCTCCTACAGCACCGCGCTGTTCGACCCCGAGACCGTGGAGCTGCTGGCGGCGCGGTTCGAGACGCTACTGCGCTCGATCGTGGCGGATCCCGGTGCGCGGGTGGGCGAACTCTCGCTGCTCAGCGAGGACGAGCGGGACCTGGTCCTGGGCTTCGGGGCCGGTCCCGCGCTCCGGCCGTCCGGCCACGACCTGCTCCACGACCTCCTCACCGCGCAGGCCGCGCTGACCCCCGACGCGACGGCGGTGGTCCACGGCGGCTCGCCGGCCTCGGGTACGGCGTCCGTGACGTCCGGGGTCCGCGGCGGCTCGCTGACCTACGCCGAGCTCGACGAGCGCTCCACCCGGATCGCCGCCCTGCTGAGGAACCGCCACGGCGTGGGCCCGGACAGCAGGGTCGGTGTCCTCCTGGAGCAGTCCACGGATCTCGCGGCGGCGGTCATCGGCGTGCTGAAGGCCGGTGGCGCGTACCTGCCCCTCGACCCCAAGCAGCCCCGCGACCGCCTGGCGTACATGCTCGCCGACGCCGGGGTCGTCGCCGTCCTCACCGCCTCCGCCCTGTGCGACCTGATCCCCGACCTCCCCGGGGCGCCGGTGATCCGCCTGGACTCCGAGGCGCTGGACGAGACCGGGTTCGAGCCTCCCGGAGTCTCGCCGGACCACCTGGCGTATGTGATCTACACCTCGGGGACCACCGGGCGGCCGAAGGGCGTCGGGGTGCAGCACCGGCAGGTGCTCAACTACCTCACCGGGGTCAGGGAGCGTTTCGAGGTCGAGCCCGCCTCGGTCCACACGCTGCTGCAGTCGCTCTCGTTCGACTTCGGGGTGACGATCCTCTACCTGTCGATCATGACCGGCGGTGAGCTGCACCTGGCCGACCCGCAGGCCCCGGCCGAGGAGCTCGCCGGGCAGCTGAGCAGCACCGACTACCTGAAGATGACCCCCTCCCACCTCGCCTCGCTGCTCGCCGCGGTGGACGACCCCGCCGAGCTGCTCCCGCGCAGGCTCCTCGTCCTCGGCGGCGAGGCCTCGGGGTGGAGCTGGGCCCGCGGACTGGCCGCGCACACCACGGTGGTCAACCACTACGGCCCCACCGAGGCCACGGTCGGCGTCTCCACCCACGCGGTCACCGGGGAAAAGGAGCGGGCGCCGAACCTGCCGATCGGCAGACCGCTGCCCGGCGCCCGGGTCTACGTGCTGGACGAGCACCTGCGGCCGGTCCCGCCGGGCATGACCGGCGAGATCCACCTCGGCGGTGACCGGCTCGCCCGCGGATACCTCGGCCGCCCCGGGCTGACGGCCGACAGGTTCCTGCCCGACCCGTACGGCGAATCCGGCGCCCGGATGTACCGGACGGGCGATCTGGGCCGCTGGCTGCCCTCGGGCGACCTGTGCTTCCTCGGCCGCCGAGATCTGCAGGTCAAGGTCAGGGGCTACCGGGTGGAGCTGCCGGAGATCGAGTCGGTACTCGCCGACCAGCCGGGGATCGCCCACGCCGTCGTCGAGCTGCGCGCGGACCGGCTGGTCGGGTACGTCGTCGCGGAGACCGCCGGCGACCGGAGCAGCGTCAGCGAGCTGCGGGCGAGGCTCGGCGAGCGGCTCCCCGAGTACATGATCCCCGGCCGGTTCGTCTGGTTGGACGAGCTGCCGCTGAAGTCGCACGGCAAGGTCGACCGGGCAAGGCTGCCGGAACCCGACGAGGCACGACCCGACCAGGAGGCCGGGTTCGTCCCGCCGGGAACGCCGCTCGAAGAGGCGATCGCAGCGGTATGGGCGAAGGTGCTGGGACTCGTCCAGGTCGGCGTGCTGGACGACTTCTTCGACCTGGGCGGGCACTCGCTGCTCGCCGCGCAGGTGGTCGCCCGCCTCAGAAAGGCCCTCCCGGAAGGCGGGCGCCAGGTCACCATCCTGGACCTGTTCAAGAACCGGACGGTCCGCGAGCTCGCCCGGCTCGTCGAGACGGCCGACGACGGCCCGCGCATGCTCCTGCACCGGCTCACCCCGGCCCGCGCGGCCACCTCGACCCTGGTCTGCGTGCCGTACGGCGGTGGCAGCGCGGCCATCTACCAGCCGCTGGCCGACGCGTTGCCGGCGGACTGGGCACTGCACGCGGTCGCCGTCCCCGGCCAGGAGATGGGGCTGATCGAGGAGACCCGGCCGGTGGAGGAGGTCGCGCGGGGCTGCGTGGCTGAGATTCTCCGGGACGTCCGGGGGCCGCTCGCGCTGTACGGGCACTGCGGGCTCGGCGTCATGCTGACCGTGGAGATCGCCCGTCACCTGGAGGCGGCCGGCCGCCAGGTCGAGGCGATCTATCTCGGTGGCATCTTCCCCTTCGCGCGCCCCGACTCGCTGCTGGCCCGGCTGTCGAACCTGACCGACCGCCTCCGCAGCGACCAGGTCTGGGCCAACGCCCTGCAGGCCGCCGGTCTCGACGTGGAGGACCTGGAACGCGACCAGCTCAAACTGATGATCGACAACCGCCGCAAGGGCACCAGGGAGGCGGAGCGCTATTTCACCCGCCTCTTCACCGACGGCGTCGAACCGCTCAGGGCGCCGATCATCTCCGTGGCGGGCGACCGCGATCCGGCCACCGAGTTCTACCAGGAGCGCTACCGCGAGTGGCACCTGCTGACCGGCTCCACGGCCGTGGTCGTCCTTGACGAGGCTGGGCACTTTTTTCTGAAATATCGGGCGGCGGAGCTCGCGGCCATCGTCACCGGCACCCACGGGGCCATCGCCTCCGGCGACACGGCGAAGCTGGGCCGCACCGACAGGTCCACCTGGTGGCTCGACGGCGTCTCCGTCCAGGACGCCCGCGCTCGTGACACATCGGCCGGGGCCGCCTGCACCGACCCGGTCCTCGTCCGAGCCGTCACCGCCCCGGCCGGCCCGGTGAAGGACGCGGAGAGCGGAACCGGTCAGGACCCCGGTGAGCGGTCCGTACCCGCCGGAGCCGTCGTCCGGGCTGGGCGGACCCCGGCCATGCCCGCTCTCGCCGGTCCCGGCACGGGTGGCGTGCCACCGGCGGCCGGGCCCCCCGGAACGGCGGTCTCCCCGGTGAGGCCCGGCCCCCAGCCGAGCATGAGGCGGTTCGCCACCGTGGCCGCGGGACAGCTCGTCTCGATCGTCGGGTCTTCGCTGACCGAGTTCGCCGTACCGCTGTGGATCTACATCACCACCGGCTCGCTCGCCAGGTTCGCCCTGTTCTCAGTCCTCGCACTGGTCCCGGGCATGCTGGTCTCCCCGCTGGCCGGTGCCCTCGTCGACCGTTACGACCGGCGCCGGGTCATGCTTGCCGGAGACATCGGCGCCTTCGGCACCCAGCTGGCACTCGGTGTCCTGCTGTGGACCGGCAACCTCCAGGTCTGGCACATCTACCCGCTTCTGGTGCTGCTGTCCGTGGCGCTGACCTTCCAGCGCCTCGCGTACAACTCGGCGGTACCGCAACTGGTCCCCAAGCGCTTCCTCGGCCACGCCAACGGGGTGGTCCAGATGGTCACCGGCACCGCACAGCTGGTCGTCCCGCTGCTCGCGGTCGGCCTGATGGCGGTGATCGGCCTGGAGGGCATCCTCGTCCTGGACGTCGTCTCCTACGTCTTCGCGATCGGGGTGCTGCTCTTCGTGCGCTTCCCGAAGGCCATGGCGTGGAAGCGCAGGGAGTCGCTGGTCGCCGAGATGGTCGAGGGCTGGCGGTTCTCCTGGGGCAACCGGGGCTTCCGCGGCATGCTGTTCTTCTTCGCGGTGCTCAACGTCTTCCTGTCCCCGCTCTTCCTGCTCATCTCGCCGCTGGTCCTCGGCTTCGCCACGCTGGAGGACGTCGGCCGGATCTCCTTCTTCGGAGGCCTCGGCGTCTTCCTCGGTGGCCTGACCATGACCGTCTGGGGAGGCCCAAGACGGCGACGGCTGCGCGGCGTCATGCTCTCCACCCTCGTGCTGGGCGCCTTCTGCCTGGTCACCGGCCTGCAGCAGAACCTGATCCTGATCGGGATCGGTGCCTTCGGGATGTCGTTCTGGCTGACCATGCTCAACGGCGTCTACGCGACGATCATCCAGGTCAAGGTGCCGCAACGGTTCCACGGCCGCGTCATCGCCCTCAACACGCTCATCGCCTGGTCCACGCTGCCGATCGGGTTCGGTCTGGTCGCGCCGTACGGCAGTGCCCTGTTCGAGCCGCTGCTCGCGCCAGGCGGGCCGCTGGCCGGCACCGTCGGCCTCGTGCTCGGCACCGGCGAGGGCCGCGGCGTCGGACTGATGTACGTGCTGTTCGCGGTCGCCATCGCGGTCACGGCGCTGGTCGCGATGCGGACCCGCACGCTGTCCAGGTTCGACACCGACGTCCCCGACGCGCTCCCGGACGATCTGGTCGGCTTCCAGACCATCCGGAGGCGTCAGGAGCGCGAGCGGGACGAAACGGCTGCCCAGGTGATCTCCACCTAGGCCCCGCCCCCTCCTCGCCGGGGTGAGGAGGGGGCGGGGCGGCGCCTCGCGGAATGGAGACTCGCGGGACAGGGGTTCGCGGGACAGGGGAGGGAACCATGGTGTGCCGCGGTGACCGGCGGCGACACGGTGAGGCATCACCCGGCGGGCCGAGGCTCCGGCGGTCAGGTGCTAACTCCGCAGACGCAGCCCTCGGGGGGTCGGGTGGAACCCGGCGGACTCCAGGGCGGCGGCCAGGGGGGAGTCGTTGACGGCGGTGCCGTCCGCGCGCTCGACGGTCAGCTTGCCGAGGGCACCGTCGCGTACGGCGAGCGCGAGGGCGTCGACGGCGGGCTGGAGGCGGTCGTCTCCGGAGAAGGAGAGCAGGGTCCTACCACCGCGCTCGACATAGAGGATCAGGTGCCCGTCGACGAGCACGACCAGGGATCCGGCCTTCCTGCCCGGTTTGTGGGTCACCTCGCCAGGGTGGGCGGGCCACGGCAGGGCCGCCCCGTACGGGTTGGCCGGGTCGGTCGCCGCCAGCACCACCGCTCGGCGGCCGCTCTCCCCCGTGCCCTCGGGCTTCCGGGAGCTCCACGGGTCGGGCACCGGTGCCGCGCTCGGCGGTGCGGCGAGTGAGACGGACATGGCGCGCATCCGGTCGACGGCACCGGGAAGGGCGAACTGGGCGCCGCCCAGCCCCTCCACGAAGTAGCCCCTGCGGCACCGGCCGCTCTCCTCGAAGGCGCGAAGCACCTGGTAGACGGCGGCGAACCCGCCCGGCAGCCGCTCGGCGGCCACCGCGCCCCTGGTCACCACGCCGTACCGCTCCAGCAGCACCTCGGCCTGGGCGTGGGCGCGCTGGGTGGCGTCCTCGGCGGGAGCGGGCAGCGTCCACCAGCGCCCGCCCACCGTGGGCGGGCCGCTCCGGCTCGGCAGCACCGCCCGCCGACGCCGGGTCGGCGCCGGGCGATGCGCGGGGCGTCCCGTCCCGAGCGTGGCCCGCAGTGGTGCCAGCGTGTCACCGGTGATCCGGCCCGACCACACCAGGTCCCACACGGCGGCGGACAGGGCACGGTCGTCCGGGACCGAACCGGCCAGAAGAACGCCGGCCCGGCTCGCCAGCTCGCGGAAGAAGAGCGCGCCCCCGCCGCCCAGCACCTTCAGCACCGCCTCGTGCACCGGGGTCAGCGTGATGTCGGCGGGATCGGGCATCAGCAGCGGCGCGGTGTCGGCGAAGTAGAGCGACACCCAGCCGTCGCCACCCGGCAGGGATCCCTGTCCCGCCCAGATCACCTCGCCGGAGGCCGTCAGCTCGTCCAGCAGCGACGGGTCGTATCCGGGCACCCGCGAGGGCAGGATCAGCGTCTCCAGCGCCGAAGCGGGCACCGCCGAGCCCTGCAGCTGCTCGATCACGCTCACCAGCGCGTCGATCGGCGGCCTGCCCCGCCGCGGGGAGTCGGTGATGCCGTGCCAGGCGGGGGCGAAGACGGCCAGGGTCTCCGCGGAGACCGGCTCCACCTCCTTGCGGAGCCTGGCCAGGGATCTGCGGCGCAGCGTCCGCAGCACTCCGGCGTCGCACCATTCCTCGCCCCGGCCACCCGGCCTGAACTCCCCGCTCACCACCCGCCCGGAGGCCGCCAGGCGGCGCAACGCGTCGGTGACGACCGCGGTGCCGAGGCCGAACCTGGCCGCGGCCGTGCTCGCGGGGAAGGGGGCGCGGGTGCGGGCGTGCCTGGCGAGCAGGTCGCCCAGCGGGTCGTCCACCGGTTCCAGGAACACGTGCGGCACCCCCACCGGCAGCGGCACGCCGAGCGCGTCGCGCAGCCGGGCGGCGTCCTCGATCGCCGCCCACCGCTCCTGCCCCGCCACCCGAACCCTGATCGCCCGCCGGGAGCCCTCCAGCATGGCCAGCCACGCCGTATCACCCTCGCGCACGCTCACGTCCTCGGCCACCAGGGGGCCGTGGGAGCGGAGCAGGTCGGCCAGGTCCTCGGCGTCGCGCAGCGGCCGGTCCAGCCGGGCCAGCTCCCGCTCGGTGTCGGCGATCACATCGGGGTCGAGCAGCTCGCGCAGGTCGGCCTGGCCCAGCAGCTCGGCCAGCAGGCTCGTGTCGAGCGCGAGCGCCTGGGCGCGGCGCTCGGCCAGCGGAGCGTCCCCCTCGTACATGAACGCGCCGATGTAGTTGAACAGCAGCGACGCCGCGAACGGTGACGCCTTCCCGGTCTCCACCTCCACCAGCCGGACCCGCCGCGCCTCGATGTCGCGCATCAGCCGGACCAGTCCCGGAACGTCGAACACGTCCTGAAGACACTCGCGCATCGTCTCCAGCACCACGGGGAACGACGCGTAGCGGCCGGCCACGTTCAGCAGGTGCGACGCGCGCTGCCGCTGCTGCCAGAGCGGCGACCGCCTGCCCGGCACGCGGCGGGGCAGCAGCAGGGACCGCCCCGCGCACTCGCGGAACCGCGCCGCGAACAGCGCCGAGCCGCCGAGTTCCTCGGTGACTATCCGCTCGATCTCGTCCGGGTCGAAGGCGGCGACGTCGGACGGAGGTTCCGCGAGCGTGTCGGGGATGCGCAGCACGATCCCGTCGTCGGAGTGCACGGCCTGCACGTCGACGCCGTGGCGCTCCCGCAGCCGCCGCCCGATCGCCAGCGCCCACGGCGCGTGCACCCGTGCTCCGTAGGGGGAGTGCACCACCACCCGCCAGTCGCCCAGCTCGTCGTGGAACCGCTCGACCAGCAACGTCCGGTCGTCCGGCACATAACCGGTCGCCTGCCGCTGCTCGGCCAGGTAGGCGAGCAGGTTGGCCGCGGCGAACCCGTCCAGCCCCGCGGCCCTGATCCTCTCCAGCGCCCCGTCCCGTGCCGCGTTTCCGGCCTCGGCGTTCTCCGTCTCGGAGCTCCCCGCTCCCGCCTCCGGGTTTCCCGCCCCTGAGCCCGGTGTCCCCGGGCGCGCCGTCCCCGTGCTTCCCGTCCGTGCGTTCCCCGCCACCGAGCTCGGCGTCGTTCGGTCTCCCGCCCCCGCGTCCCTTGGCCGCGCGCTCTCCGTAGCACCGTCTCCCGCCTCGGCGTCCGCGCCCGCCGCGGACATCTGGCGGAGGAACGCGCCGATGGCCCTCCCCAGCTCCGCCGGGCGCCCCGCGGTGTCGCCGTGCCAGAACGGGAGCTTTCCCGGCTGTCCTGGCGCCGGAGTGACCAGCACCCGGTCAGCAGTGATCTCCTCGATCCGCCAGGAGGTCGCACCCAGCACGAACACGTCACCGGCCCGCGACTCGTAGACCATCTCCTCGTCCAGCTCGCCCACCCGGGAGGACTTCTCCCCGACCAGGAACACACCGAACAACCCCCGGTCGGGGATCGTGCCACCGTTGGTGACCGCCAGCCGCTGGGCTCCAGGACGGCCCCGCAGGGTGCCGGCCACCCGATCCCAGACGATGCGCGGTCGCAGCTCGGCGAACTCCTCGCTCGGGTAGCGCCCGGCGAGCATGTCGAGGGTCGCCTCCAGCGCGCTTCTGGGCAGCGTCCGGTAGGGGGCGGCTCGCCGTACGACCTCCTCCAGCTCGTCCACGGTCCACTCGTCCAGCGCGGTCATCGCCACGATCTGCTGGGCGAGGACGTCGAGAGGGTTGCGCGGATAGCGCAGTTCCTCGATCTCCCCACTTCTCATCCGTTCGGCCACCACGGCCGTCTGGACCAGGTCACCCCGGTACTTGGGAAAGATCACACCACGTGAGACGGCTCCCACCTGGTGACCGGCCCTGCCGATCCGCTGCAGGCCGCTCGCCACGCTCGGCGGTGCCCCCACGCAGGCCACCAGGTCCACCGCACCCATGTCGATGCCGAGTTCCAGGCTGGAGGTCGCGACCACGGCGGGCAGTCGCCCGGACTTGAGCGCCTCCTCGATCTGGGAACGCTCCTCCTTCGACACCGACCCGTGGTGGGCCCGTACGATCTCCGGGACGACCCCCTTGGCCGAACCGGCCTGCGCCATCATGGCCGCAGGGGTGGAGAGGGAGGCGGGAGGCTCGGAGAGGTTCTCGGCCCGGTGCGCGGGACCCGCCTCCGTGCCCGCCTCGAACCGCTCCGCCTCGGCGGTCCGCCGCTCCCAGGCCAGCTCGTTGAGGCGGGTGCAGAGCCGTTCGGCCAGCCGTCGTGAGTTGGCGAACACGATCGTGGAGCTGTGCCCCCCGATCAGGTCGAACAGCCGCTCCTCCACATGCGGCCAGATCGACCGCTTGGCCGGGGACTCGGTCGGCCACCGGTCGTCGTCGAGGGCGGGGGAGGCGGGCGGCGTGTCGAGCTCCGTCATGTCCTCGATCGGGACGACCACCTCGACCTCGATCTCCTTACCCGCGGGCGGCTGGACCACGGTCGCCGGGCGGGGCCCGCCCAGGAAGGCGGCGACCTCGCTCACCGGCCGTACGGTCGCCGACAGGCCGACGCGCTGCGCGGGCCGGGCCAGGAGGGCGTCGAGCCGCTCCAGACTGAGTGCCAGGTGCGCGCCGCGCTTGGTGGCGGCCACCGCATGCACCTCGTCGACGATGACCGTCTCCACGCCGCGCAGTGCCTCGCGGGCCTGACTGGTGAGCAGCAGGAACAGCGACTCGGGGGTGGTGATCAGAATGTCGGACGGCCTGGCCGCGAACCGGCGCCGCTCCTCGGGCGAGGTGTCGCCCGAGCGGATCGCCACCGAGATCTCCGGCACCGGCAGGCCGAGCCTTCTCGCGGTCTGCCTCAGCCCGGCCAGCGGCGCCCGGAGGTTGCGCTCGATGTCGACGGCCAGAGCCTTGAGCGGCGACACGTAAAGGACCCGGCACGGCCTCGGCGGCTCCTCGTCCCGTCGGGAACGGCTCCGCCTCCCCCCGGCGCCCGTGCCGCCCGTCACGTCCGGGCCGGTGGCGCCCGCCGGGGCGTCCGTGATCGTGGTGGTGTCCCGGGCGCTTCCGGGGAACCCGGCGTCCCCCGAAGAGGCGGCGTCTCCGGGAGGCCCGATGGCCGAGCGCTGGGCCGCCAGCCGGTCGAGCGACCACAGAAAGGCGGCCAGCGTCTTGCCGGAGCCGGTGGGGGCGACCACCAGGGTGTTGTCGCCCCGGGCGATCGCCGCCCACGCCCCCTCCTGTGCCGCGGTCGGCGCGGCGAAGGCCCCGGTGAACCAGTCCCTGGTCATCCGGGTGAAGTGCCCCAGCGCCCCGTCCGCGCCTGCCGTCTCGCTCATCGCGCCCCCTGTCTCCCGGCTCGGCCGACCAACCGGGCCACCGCCCATACTGCACGGCGCCACCGACAGAACCCGCCACCGCCTGTCGGCTCATCACCTGCGGATACGTGATCCACCGGTGCCACGGCCGGATCACCGGGCCTGTACGCCGGACGCGTTCGAGGGGGCGTCGCCGGTACGGCCCGCCCCAGGAGTAGGTTGGCTCCTGTCGCCACTGGCATGCTTTGGCGAACACAGGACGCATTGAGTGGTGAGCTGACGGTGAGCATCGACTACCAGGCCATCGAGGCGAAACGCGAGCGGATCAAGGCGGAGCACCTCAGGGAGGACCGTCCGCCGAGCAGCGCGAGGGGACTGCACCACTTCGCGCTGATCTCCTCGGACGTCGAGGCGACGATCAGGTTCTACCAGGACCTCCTGGAGTTCCCCCTCACGGAGATCTTCGAGAACCGCGACTACCAGGGGTCGAACCACTTCTTCTTCGACATCGGCAACGGCAACCTCCTCGCCTTCTTCGACTTCCCGGGGCTGGACCTCGGTCCCTACCGGGAGGTCCTCGGCGGGCTCCACCACGTCGCCGTCTCCGTGGACCCCTCCACCTGGGAGCGTCTGCGCGGCAAGCTGGCGGCGGCGGGCGTGCCGCACCAGGTGGAGAGCGGTACCTCCATCTACTTCACCGACCCGGACGGGGCGCGGGTGGAACTGCTCGCCGACCCCCTCGGCGAGATGTACGGCTCCCGCGTGCTCTGACGGACCGCCGCCTCTCCGCCGGTCGCCCCCGGCGGGGTTCCCGCGGGCGTGCGAACCCCGCCCCCGCCTCTCCCTCTCACCGGGACCGGACGACCGGGACGCCGCCGGCCCGCGGCATGCCGGTCGCGGGCCGCGGCACGCCGGGGTGGTCCCATACTTGGGGCATGCGCCTGTCGGATTTCTGGAAACGGATGAAGCTGCACTTCGGCGACCAGTACGCCGAGTCGTGGGCCCATGACTACGTCATCGCCGACCTCGGCGGCCGGACCGTGATCCAGGCGCTGGCCGAGGGGGTCGGGGCGAAGGAGGTCTGGCACGCCGTGTGCGGGGTGACCGACGTCTCTCCCCGGCTCCGCTGAGGAGCGGGCCGGGGGCGGTCAGGAGGGTTCCGCGGGCGGAGCGAGAAGTCTCTCCACCGAGCCGGCCGCGAGCGCGGGGTCGTCGGCACTCTCCTCGCCGTCCGGCGACCACAGAAACAGCCAGCCGCCCTTGACGGGGGTGGCGAAGACGATGGTCTGCCGGCCGCTGTCCGGATGCCATACCCACAGCACCGGAGCGGCGCCTCCGAGGGTGCGGCTCACCAGCCCTCGTTGTCGCAGTTCGGCGGCCAGGGAGTCGAGATGGGCTAGGCGTTGCTGCGTGAACGTGTTGGGCACGTCGGGCACCTCGGGTCGTTTCCCCTCAGGATCACCCCAGGTCAGCCTGGTTACAACAGGCTCAGGACAATTCTCGGAAATGTCGCCTCCCGGATGGGTCCGCGCTCCTCGCCGCCATGGCCCCGCGTCTGTGGCCGGCCCCGTACGGGAGAGTCCCGCGGTGGATCACGGTTCCTGGAAACGTGATGCCAACGGGCCGCGATCGAACAGTCGTTCGGCTATATTGAACGGGCCGTCACTCCTGGCGTGCCCTCCCGAAATTGTCGGCGGCACCCCGTAGCTTTCTGGCAACCGATCCAACCCGCGACCCTCCAGGGGGGCTCCCATGGCAGCTAACGACCGCGAGAAGGCGCTCGAGACCGCCCTCGCTCAGATCGAGCGGCAGTTCGGCAAGGGCTCCATCATGCGCCTGGGCGACGAGACCCGGGCGCCCATCGAGGTGGTCCCCACCGGCTCCATCGCGCTCGACGTGGCGCTCGGCATCGGGGGCTTCCCGCGCGGCCGCATCATCGAGGTCTACGGTCCCGAGTCCTCGGGAAAGACCACGATCGCCCTGCACGCGGTGGCCAACGCCCAGCGTGGCGGCGGCATCGCCGCGTTCATCGACGCCGAGCACGCGCTCGACCCCGAGTACGCCCAGAAGCTGGGCGTCGACACCGACGCGCTGCTCGTCTCCCAGCCGGACACCGGTGAGCAGGCACTGGAGATCGCCGACATGCTGATCCGGTCCGGCGCCGTCGACCTGCTGGTCATCGACTCGGTCGCGGCCCTGGTGCCCAAGGCCGAGATCGAGGGCGAGATGGGCGACAGCCACGTCGGCCTCCAGGCACGCCTGATGTCCCAGGCGCTGCGCAAGGTCGCGGGCGCGCTCAACAACACCGGCACCACCGCGATCTTCATCAACCAGCTCCGCGAGAAGATCGGCGTCATGTTCGGCTCGCCCGAGACCACGACCGGTGGAAAGGCGCTGAAGTTCTACGCCTCGGTCCGTCTCGACATCCGCCGTATCGAGACGCTGAAGGACGGCACCGAGGCGGTCGGCAACCGCACCCGGGTGAAGGTCGTCAAGAACAAGATGGCCCCGCCCTTCCGGGTGGCCGACTTCGACATCCTCTACGGTGTCGGCATCTCCCGCGAGGGCGGCCTGATCGACATGGGCGTGGAGCACGGCTTCGTCCGCAAGTCCGGAGCCTGGTACACCTACGAGGGCGACCAGCTCGGCCAGGGCAAGGAGAACGCGCGAAACTTCCTCAAGAACCACCCGGACATGGCGAACGAGATCGAGAAGAAGATCAAGGAGAAGCTCGGCGTCGGCCCGCGCGTCGACAGCCCGGCCACCCCGCCGCCTGCCGCTCCGGCGACCGCCGCGCCCGGCCGTGGTTCCGGTCCGGCGGCCGCCGCGTCCGGTCGCGGTTCCAAGGCGGCCACTCCCAAGCCGGGTGACGCCTGATTCGGGCTGATCGATGATGACGGGAGCCGACCTTGGTCCGCCCGGTGAGGGCGGGCCGAGAGACTGGGGTGCCTGGCCCGACGAGCCCCGGGGCGGCTCGCCGGGCAGAAGCGGGCGCGGGCGCGGCGATGCTCTCCCCGCTTTCGAGGGAGAGGGCGCAGGTCCCGCCGCCGGCGAGCCGCGAAGCCGGCGGGGACGTGGCTCCCGGCGTGGTGAGCGACGCTCCGGGGGCGGTTCTTCGGGCACCGATCCCGATGGCCTCCTTCCTGACGGACCGGCCGAGGAATCTCCCGCGAGCCGGGGGGCCGGGACCGATCCGCAGGCGGTGGCGCGGGCGATCTGCCTGCGGCTGTTGACGATGGCGCCGCGCACCCGAGCTCAGCTCGCGGAGGCGTTGCACAAGCGTGAGGTGCCCCAGGAGGCGGCGGACGCCGTGCTGGAGCGCTTCTCCGAGGTCGGGCTCATCGACGATGAGGCGTTCGCCGCGGCATGGGTGAGCTCTCGCCACGCCGGGCGGGGGCTTGCCAGAAAGGCCCTTGCCTCCGAGCTCCGGCACCGGGGGGTGGACGAGGAGACCGTGAAGGACGCGGTGGAGCAGCTCGACCCCGAGCAGGAGGCGGAGACCGCCCGTCGCCTTGTGCGGCGCAAGCTCTCCTCGACCCGCGGTCTGGACCCTGCGGTCAGGACCCGCAGGCTGGCCGGCATGCTCGCTCGAAAGGGATACGGTCCTGGCCTGGCGTTTCGCGTTATCCGCGAAGTGCTGGAGGATGATGAGGCAGAAACAGCGCCATTCACGGAAGATTCGGGCTATCCCCTCGACTAGCTCAAAGCAGCCTGACGCCAGGTCTTTGCTTGCTCGTTACCTCTCTGACGCTTAATCTCAACGGCAGTGAGGAGTTACTCCGCGCAGTGCGGATTGTCATAGCGGTGTATACGGACAAACAGGCTTGGCGGATGAGGGCGGGAGAGCGGGCCGGCGGGAAAAGCCGGTGAGTGATCCCTCTGGGTTCACTTCTGTCCCGGCAGCGCCGTCTCTTGGGCTTTCCGTGCCGTGCGTGTGACCCCTCGCGTGCTTGATATTTGCGACGCGAGGAAGGTGAGGCGCGCATGGATCCGGTCGTGGTCGTCATATTGGCAGTGGCGGTTGTGGCTCTTGCCGTGATGACGGCCGTGCTGGTCGTGTTGCTGCGTCACATCGGAGGAGCCGGGCCGAAGGGCCTCACCCCGGAGCAGGAGGCCGAGGTTTCGGCCCAGCTGGAGGAGGCCAGGCGTGAGGCCGCCGGTATCCGGGCGAAGGCCCAGGACGACGCCGGAGAGCTCCTGCGCAAATCGGAGGCGGCGGTCGAGGCGGCGGCCGAGATGCGCAAGGAGGTCGAGGCCGAGGGCAAGGTGCTGAAATACGAGCTCAAGGAACTCCGGGCAGACCTCGAACGCAGGGAGAACCGGCTGGCCGAGCGGGAGCAGCGCCTCGACGATGAGGCCAGGCGCCAGGCCGACCGGGCCCGCAAGCTCGCCGAGACGGAGACCGAGCTGGCCGATCGCCGCGAGGATCTCGAACGGGTGGCCGAGGAGCGCAAGGCCATCTTGGAGCGGGTGTCCGGGCTCACCGGCGACCAGGCCAGAGCCGAGCTGGTCCGGGAGATCGAGAACCAGGCCAAACGCGAGGCGGCCCTGATCGTCAGGGAGATCGAGAGCGAGGCGCGCAAGGAGGGCGAGAAGCGCGCCACCAAGATCGTTACATTGGCGGTCCAGCGGGTGGCCACCGAGCAGACCGCCGAGTCCGTCGTGAGCGTCCTGCACCTGCCGGGTGACGAGATGAAGGGGCGCATCATCGGCCGCGAGGGCCGCAACATCCGTGCCTTCGAGTCGACCACCGGAGTCAACCTGATCATCGATGACACGCCGGAAGCCGTGTTGCTGTCATGCTTCGACCCGGTCCGCCGCGAGACCGCCCGGCTGACCCTGGAGAAACTCGTCCTCGACGGCCGTATCCATCCGCAGCGCATCGAGGAGGCACACGAGCGCAGCAAGGCCGAGGTTCAGGAGCTGTGCGTGCGGGCGGGGGAGGACGCCCTGGTGGAGCTCGGCATCACCGACATGCATCCCGAGCTGGTCACCCTCCTCGGCCAGCTCCGCTACCGCACCTCCTACGGCCAGAACGTGCTCGGCCACCTCATCGAGTCTGCCCACATCGCCGGCATCATGGCGGCCGAGCTGCGGCTCGACACGACGCTGCTCAAGCGCTGCACGCTCCTGCACGACATCGGCAAGGCCCTCACCCACGAGGTCGAGGGCAGCCACGCGCTCATCGGCGCCGAGATCGCCAGGCGGTACGGCGAGCACGAGGACGTGGTCCACGCCATCGAGGCCCACCACAACGAGGTCGAGGTCAAGACCGTCGAGGCCATCCTCACCCAGGCCGCCGACGCGATCAGCGGCGGCCGTCCAGGCGCGCGCCGAGAGTCGCTGGAGGCCTACGTCAAGCGGCTGGAGCGCCTGGAGGAGATCGCCACCTCCTACGAGGGGGTCGAGAAGGTCTTCGCCATGCAGGCGGGCCGTGAGATCAGGGTCATGGTCAAGCCGGGCTCGGTCGACGACATCCAGGCTCAGGTGATCGCCCGCGACGTCGCCAAGCAGATCGAGGAGGAGCTCACCTACCCCGGTCAGATCCGCATCACGGTCGTCCGTGAGTCCCGGGCCACCGAGTTCGCCCGCTGACGCCCGGCACCCGAAAGGTCGCCCGCCGGACGGACGTTCGCGCCGGGGGCGGGAGGCCGCGGGTGAGCGTTCAGACGTGGAAGATCTGCTGGTAGAAGGCGAGTTCGGTGGCCAGTGCCGCGCTGCGGGTCTCGGCGCGGCGGAAGCCGTGGGCCTCGCCCTCGAACGTGAGATAGGTGCAGGGAATGCCACGCTCGGCGAGAGCGTCGACGAAGGACTGTGACTGCTCGGGGGGGACCACGGGGTCGGAGAGGCCCTGCAGGAGCAGCATCGGGCAGTTCACCCCCGCCACCTGGCCGAGAGGCTCGCGCGAGGCGTACAGAACGGGATCTTCCGGTCCGATCAGCCATTCGATGTAGCGCGACTCGAAGTCGTGGGTGGTCGCGCTGAACGTGGCGAGCGAGCTCACACCGTAGTAGGAGACGCCTCCGGCGAACGCGTCGGACGTGCAACAGGCCGCCATGACCGTCCAGCCGCCCGCGCTGCCGCCCCGGATCGCGATCCGTGCCGGGTCGGCCAGCCCTTCCGCGGCCAGCCATTCGGCCGTGGCGATCGAGTCCTCGACGTCGACCACACCCCACTGGCCGCGCAGCCGCTCGCGGTAGGCGCGGCCGTAGCCGGTGGAACCGCCGTAGTTGACGTCGATCACCCCGATGCCCCTGCTGGTGAAGAACGCCTTCTCCAGGTCGAGTGCTCCGGCGCTGTGCCCGGTCGGCCCGCCGTGCACGAACACGACGTACGGCGGGGGGCCCTCGCCGCGTGCCAGGGGGTTGGACGGCGGATAGAGGAACGCGTGCACCTCGCGCCCGAACCGGCTCTCGAACTCCACGGTTCTGGGGAGCGGCAGGTAGGCGGCGTCGGGCAGCTCGTTGATGTCCCTGCGCAGCTCCTGCGCGCCGCCGGTCAACGTGTCGACCCGGACGATCGAGCGGGGCAGCGCCGGGCCGTACCCGATACCGACCAGGGCGTGCCCGTCGGTGGCCAGTACCGGATCCCAGCCGTCGTAGGGCACGTCCAGGTCGCTCAGCAGGCCGCTGTCCGGGTCGAAGACACCCAGCCGCAGGCCGCCCAGCCCGTGCAGGACCGCGAGGCTGCCGTCGGCTATCGGCGCGTACGGTGTCGCGCCGAGCTGCCACAGCGGGCCCGCGAACTCCTCCTCCATCGGGTAGAGGGCCCGGGTCGCGGTGCCGTATATCCCGACCAGGTAGAGATTCCACCAGCCCGACCAGTCGGAGATCGCGTAAAGGTGTCGCTCGTCACGCCACCGCGGGGCGAGCACCGACTCGGAGACGCCCCCCTTGACCTTCCAGGAGGTGCCGTCGGCCAGCCGGCAGACCCGCAGCTCGGTGCCGTTCCACGGCATCTGGGGATGGTTCCAGCAGATGAAGGCCAGGTGCTCGCCATCGGGGGAGATGGTGGGGGAGGCGTAGAAGTCATGCCCGCTGATCCGCTCACGGGGCTCGGCCCCGCCGGAGAGGGGGCCGGAGAGAGGGATCGACACGATCGACCGGCTCACCTCGCCGTCGGCGTGCCGCTCCCTGACGCACCAGATCTGACCGTCGTGGACGAGGAGGTCCGCGTAGCGCAGGGCGGTGGGGTGCTCGGGCTCGGGGGTGAGCGGCCGGGGCTCGCCGCCGGTGGGCAGCAGGTAGAGCCGCTGGTCTGTGAAGTTCGTGAACACCAGGCCCTCGCCGGGCACCACCGCGTACGACCGCCCGCCGTACTCGTGGACCCTGGTCCTGGCGCTCCACGGCGCGCTCAGCAGATCGTGCTGCGTGCCGTCCGCGCTCTGGTGCACGATGGTGGTCCGCCCGCCCTCGGCGGGACGGTCCTCGGTCCACCAGACCTCCCCGCCGAGCACTGTCGGGAACCCGAGGCGCAGCCCGGAGCGGGCGACGTCGGAAGTGGAGATCGGCGAGGGCCAGGTGGCGTACGGCAGGATGGCCTGCTCGGGGGACATGGCGCAATCCTGCCCGATAACCCGCTCCGTGTCGCCGGTATCACGCTCGCGTCACCAGAGATATGCCGCCGACGGTCGGCACGAGCCGCAGGATCGGGGGGAATGAGGGGGTAAAGGTGGTTGATCCGACCTCTTTCGCAGGCCGGGTTTCACCGGCCGCGGGAGCCTCACCTGCCTCGGAGCGCCCGGCCACCCGGTCCGGGGCCCGGCATGGGAGGAGGGCGGCCACCGGACCCGGTGACCGCCCTCGACCGCTGTGCTTCCTACGGTGCCGGATTTCCCACGCCGCCCTCGACCGCGGTCGGTGAGTCGGGCCGGGCGATCGGCTGGGCCGCCGTCTTCCTGCTGCGACGGCTCCGCATCTCCAGCCAGGTGGCGATGGCGCCCACCATCACGTTGATGATGATGTAGATGATCGCGATGACGATCACCGCGGGAATGATGTTGTTGAAGTTGGAGGGCAGCACGCGCGCCCCCGCGTTCAGCAGGTCCTCGAACGACACGATGAAGCCCAGGGCGGTGTCCTTCAGCAGCACCACCAGCTGCGCGACGATCGCCGGCATCATCACGGTGACCGCCTGCGGCAGCAGGATCATCCGCATCACCTGGCCAGGACGCATGCCGACCGCCAGCGCGGCCTCGCTCTGCCCCCGGGGGATCGACAGGATGCCCGCCCGTACGATCTCCGCCAGCACCGAGCCGTTGTAGAGGACGAGGCCGATCACCACCGCCCAGAACGGCGTCACGGTGAGTCCGAAGACCGCGCTGCCGCCGAACATCACCGCGAAGATCATGATCAGCAGTGGGATCGCCCTGAAGAACTCGACGACCGCACCGGCGGCGCGACGGATCCAGGCGTTCGTGGAGAGCCTGCCGATGCCGAAGACGAACCCGAAGGGCACCGCGATCAGGGCGGCGACCGCGGCTGCGGTGAGCGTGTTCACCAGGCCGGGCAGGATCAGGTTGATCCACACGTCGCCGCGCAGGAACGGCGTCCACAACTCGGCGTTGAGCTGGTTCTTCTCACCGAGCTTGGTCACCATCACGTACACCGCGAACAGCACGGCGAGGATGACGAGCACGGTGAGAATGTTGTTGCGTATCCGGGCCTTGGGGCCGGGAATGTCGTACAGGACGCTGACGCGTTCCGAGCTCTCGGCGCGCCGCTTGCGCGCCGGGGGCCGCTCTGTGGTCACCGCGGTCATCGGACCACCGCCAAGCGCTTGGCGAGCCAGCCGAACAGCAGTCCGGTCGGCAGGGTCAGGATCAGGAAGCCCAGCGCGAACCCGGCGAAGATCTGGATGACCGCGTCGCCGTGCGCCTCGAACAGCGTCTTCATGGTCAGGGACGCCTCACCCACCCCGATGGCCGCGGCGATCGTGGTGTTCTTGGTCAACGCGATCAGGATGCTGCCCAATGGGGCGATCACCGCGCGGAACGCCTGGGGCAGCACGATCAGCCTCAGGTTCTGTCCGAACGTGAGCCCGATGGCGCGGGCCGCCTCCGCCTGGCCGACCGGGACCGTGTTGATCCCGGCGCGGATCGCCTCGCAGACGAACGCCGCCGTGTAGGCGGACAGTCCGATGATGGAGAGCCACAGGTAGTTGGTGGACAGGCTCTCGGAGAACGAGACGTCCAGAACCAGGCCGAGCCCCAGCCCGCAGAACACGATCACCAGGGTCAGCGGGGTGTTCCGCAGGATGTTCACGTACGCCGTGGCGATCCCGCGAAGGACCGGCAGCGGGCTGACCCGCATGCCCGCGAGGATCGTCCCGAGCACGAGCGCTACCAGCCCGCTGGCGAGGGTGAGCCGTATCGTCAACCAGAAAGCGTCCCGAATGATCGGGAACTCATCGAAGAGTGCCTGCACTCATCCCTCCAGAGGTCACAGGCCGGGGCATCCGTACGCCCCGGCCAAGGTGTGACCGAATCAGTAGCGCTCGACAGCCGGCGGGTTGGTGAAGAACTTGCCGAACTCACCGAAGTTGGCGTCGATGGCCTTCTTCCAGCTGCCGTCCTTGAACATCTTCTCCACCGCCGCGTTGACCTTCTCGCGGGTCTCCTTGTCCTCCAGCTTCAGGCCGATGCCGTACTTCTCCTCGGAGAAGGGCTGGCCGACGAGGCGGAACTTGCCGGGGGACTGGGTGGCGAAGCCGGCCAGGATCGTCGCGTCGGTGGAGATCGCGTCGACCTGCTTGTTCTCCAGCAGGGGCAGGCAGGCGCCGTAGCCCTGCTGCTCGGTGAGGAAGCCGCTCTTCCACTCCTCGCCGAACTTCTCGACCAGGCGGGCGGGAGAGGACGAGCCCTGGGCGCCGCAGACCTTCTTGGTCTTGAGGTCCTCGACACTGTTGATCGTGGTGTCGTCCGCCCGGGTCAGGATGTCCTGGCCGGTGACCAGGTACGGACCGGCGAAGGAGACCTTCTTCTTGCGGTCGTCGGTGATCGAGTAGGTCGCGATCACAGCGTTGACCTGGCCCTGCTGGATGAAGGACTCACGGTTGGCCGAGATGGCCTCCTTGAACTCGATCTTGTCGTCGGCGTAGCCGAGCTCCTTGGCGACATACCTGGCCACGTCGACGTCGAACCCCTTGAAGGAGCCGTCGGGCTGCTTCTGCCCGAGCCCGGGCTGGTCGACCTTGATACCCACGACGAACTTGTCACTTCCACTGCCGCCGTCACCGCACGCGGTCAGGCCGGCCATCGCCGCGGCGGCTGCGATCACCACGGCTCCAATACGACGTACACGCATTCTTGCTACCTCGTCTTTCGTCAGGGATGAGCAGAGCCGTCAGTGAGTGAGGATCTTGGAAAGGAAGTCCTTGGCCCGGTCGGTCCGGGCGTTGGTGAAGAACTCCTCGGGGATGTTCTCCTCCACGACCTGGCCCTCGGCCATGAAGACCACGCGGTCGGCCGCGCGGCGGGCGAAGCCCATCTCGTGGGTGACGACCATCATCGTCATGCCCTCCTGAGCAAGGCTGATCATGACGTCGAGCACCTCCTGGACCATCTCGGGATCCAGCGCAGAGGTCGGCTCGTCGAACAGGATCATCTTCGGGTCCATGGCCAGGGCGCGGGCGATGGCCACGCGCTGCTGCTGGCCTCCGGAGAGCTGCGCGGGGTATTTCGACGCCTGCGCGCCGATGCCCACCCGCTCCAGTAGCTCCATGCCCCGCCGCTCGGCGTCGGCCTTGGCGATGCCGCGGACCTTGATCGGCCCGAGCGTGACGTTCTCCAGGATCGTCTTGTGGGCGAACAGGTTGAAGGACTGGAACACCATCCCGACCTCGGACCTGAGCTTGGCCAGAGCCTTGCCCTCGACGGCGAGCGGCTGCCCGTCGAAGGTGATCGTCCCCTGGTCGATCGCCTCCAGCCGGTTGATCGTCCGGCAGAGGGTCGACTTGCCGCCGCCCGAGGGGCCGATGACGACGAGGACCTCGCCACGGGAGATCGTCAGATTGATGTCCCGAAGGACGTGCAGGCTGCCGAAGTGCTTGTTGACGCCTTCGAGCACCACCAAAGGAGTCTTGTCCCCGTTCTCCGTCATGGGGGACAACGTAATTCTGTAAAGGGCACCCCGTGCTAACCCTGCGGTACCGATCAGATCACGGCCCACTTACCTCTTGGTCGTCAACGCGGAGTGACCCGCCCGTCACGCCGGGGTCGACGGCTTCCGGGCCGTACTCGAAGGTCCGGCGAGCGCCTACCCTTGTCTTGAGATGACTGCCACCGTGGAGAGCGCCCGCACGTACGAGGTCCGTACCTATGGGTGCCAGATGAACGTGCACGACTCCGAGCGCCTGTCTGGTCTGCTGGAAGACGCCGGATACGTTCCGGCCGCCCAGGGGGAGACGGCCGACGTGGTCGTGTTCAACACCTGTGCCGTACGGGAGAACGCCGACAACAAGCTCTACGGCAATCTCGGGCACCTGCGCCCTTCGAAGATCGGCAATCCCGGCATGCAGATCGCCGTGGGCGGCTGCCTGGCGCAGAAGGACCAGGGAGAGATCGTCCGCAGGGCACCCTGGGTGGACGTGGTGTTCGGCACCCACAACATCGGTTCGCTGCCGGTGCTGCTCGAGCGCGCGCGCGTCCAGCAGGAGGCCCAGGTCGAGATCAAGGAATCCCTGGAGACCTTCCCGAGCACGTTGCCGACCAAGCGCGAGTCCGCCTACGCCGCCTGGGTGTCGGTCTCCGTGGGCTGCAACAACACCTGCACGTTCTGTATCGTGCCCGCCCTGCGCGGCAAGGAGAAGGACCGCCGCCCCGGCGACATCCTCAACGAGGTCCGCACCCTGGTCGACCAGGGCGTGCTGGAGATCACCCTCCTCGGCCAGAACGTCAACACCTACGGTGTGGAGTTCGGAGACAGGCTTGCCTTCGGCAAGCTGCTGCGGGCCTGCGGCGAGATCGAGGGGCTGGAGCGGGTCCGCTTCACCAGCCCGCACCCGGCGGCGTTCACCGACGACGTCATCGTGGCCATGGCCGAGACGCCCAATGTGATGCACCAGCTCCACATGCCGCTGCAGTCGGGATCCGACCGGATCCTCAAGGCGATGCGCCGCTCCTACCGGGCAGAGCGCTACCTCGGCATCATCGAGCGGGTCCGCGCCGCCATGCCCGACGCGGCCATCTCCACGGACATCATCGTGGGCTTCCCCGGCGAGACCGAGGAGGACTTCCAGGGCACCCTCGACGTGGTGCGCGAGTCGCGGTTCGCCAACGCCTTCACCTTCCAGTACTCCATCAGGCCGGGCACCCCTGCCGCCACCATGGACCACCAGATCCCCAAGGAGGTCGTGCAGGAGCGCTACGAGCGACTCGTCGCCCTGCAGACCGAGATCTCCTGGGCGGAGAACAAGAAGCAGGTCGGCCGGACCCTCGACGTGCTGGTGGCCGAGGGCGAGGGCCGCAAGGACGAGGCGACCAGGCGCATGTCGGGGCGGGCCCCGGACAACCGCCTGGTGCACTTCACCCCGGGGGCCGAGGTCCCGCGCCCCGGCGACGTGGTGAGCGCCGAGGTCACCTACGCGGCGCCGCACCACCTGGTGGCCGACGGCCCCGCCCTGAGGCTCCGCCGCACCCGCGCGGGCGATGCCTGGGAGGCCCGCCAGGGCACCCCGGCGGGCTCCGGCTCCGGTGTCATGCTCGGCATGCCCTCGATCGGCCGCCCGGCCCCCCTCCCGGACACCTCGGGCTGCTCCGTCTCCTGAGGTCCCGCGGGAGGCTTCGGGTACGCCTCCGCTGAGTTTTTTTCCGGCTGGATCCTCCCCGGGACGCCCCTTTCGGAGGTGGCCGTCCCGGGGGCGTTCGCTCATGATCGAATAGTTGGAATCCCCTGCGAGAGCGGGGGTTCCGGTGCCGCCGTCTTCTCTGCCAGGGCATATGCCCACGATGACACTACGCGTCCTCTAAGAGACGATATTTCGTGATTCATTTGTGATTGGTGTGCGAGCATTTCCCCGTTGTGGCTACTGTGGTTCGGCACCCTTCGGAAACCGAGGAGGTTTCCCCCCGAGAACCGCAGGGAGTTTTCCCCATGCATGTCCCTCCTTCTCCGGGCAGTCCCGGAGAAACAGAGATCCTCACCGGTCCCGCCGGTGAGCCCGGCAAGCCACGCAGGTCCCGCAGGTCACAGCGGAGAAGCGGCCCGGCCATAGCCGTCTTCTCCGTCCTCGCCGCCGCCCTCCTGGGCGGGGGCGCCGTCTTCGCCTTCGTGAACGGCGACCAGGACGACCCTGGAGCGCCGCCGCCGAAGGCGCCGGAGAGCGCCCAGGAGGCCGCTCGGAATCCCGAGCCCGACCAGAACGCACCGCAGGAGGAGAAGCCGGAGAAGGAGACGGACACCGCCTCCGGCGGCGATGACACCTCCACCGGAGGCACGGGTAGCGACGCGGGCACGGGCGCCGACCGGACGAGCCGGAGCGAGCCGGGAGCCGATTCGGCCGCGGGGAACCCTTCGGCGAACAAGCCGTCGCCACAGCAGAGCGCTCCCCAGAAGCCGCAGGAGGTCCCGGACGACCCCCGCGCCGACGGTGCCACCGGCTACGTGCACCCCCAAGGCCCGAGCGGCGGCTGACAGCCGTACCTCCTCAGTGATGAGCGGGACGCCGGGGCGCGCCGAGAGGATCACCGTGCCCCGGCGCTCTTTTCCGGGGCGGTTCCCCGGGAGGACTCGGTTAGTCTGGCCGGGTGCTTGTCGCCGCGGCCGTGTGCCCGCATCCCCCGCTGCTGCTCCCCGAACTGGCCGGGGCGGCGGCTGTGGAACTCGACGACCTCAGGGCGGCCTGCGCGGCCGCGCTCGGCGCGTTGCGCGATGCCGGCGCCGACACGATCGTGGTGGTCGGCGGCGCGGACCGGACCGCCACGTACGGCGCGGACGCCGCGGGAGGTCTCGCTCCCTGGGGCGTCGACGTGCGAAGCGGCGAGGGGGAGCCCGTCCTGCCGCTGTCGCTGTCGGTCGGCCGCTGGCTCCTCGACCGGGAGCACCTGACCGCCTCGGCGTTCCACGCGATCTCCTTCGACGCGCCCCCGGCGGAGTGCGCGGCCCTGGGCGAGCGGCTGGCGGCCACGGCCGGTCGTGTGGCGATGCTCGTCATGGCCGACGGCTCGGCCTGCCTCACCGAGAAGTCCCCCGGTTATCTGGACTCGCGCGCCGAGCCGTACAACAGGGCGATCGCCCTGGCGCTGGCCCGAGCCGAGATCCCGCCGCTCGACCCCGGAGAGGCCGCCGAACTGTGGGTCGCCGGCCGTGCGGCCCTGCAGGTCCTGGGCGGCTGCGGCGGCACCCTGCGCGGAGAGCTCCTCTATGACGACGCGCCCTACGGCGTCGGCTACTTCGCCGCCCGCTGGACGGAACGGACGGCCCCGCCGACGGACTGACGCGCGAGATGGCAATGAACAGGTGGACCGCAGTGGTCACGGCGACGGACGGGCGCCGGGCCCGAGGTGACGGGGATGCGAGGCCGATGGTGGGAACCGTGGCGTTCGGGAGTGTCGCGACGCAGTTGGGGGACATGGTCGTCGCGGTGACCGAGGAGGGCGTGGTGAACGTGAGCTGGGGTGATCCGGTGGCGTTCAGGACCCGCGCGCTTGAGCGGCTGAGGCTGGACGAGGTGAACGATCCCGGCAGGACGGCCGAGGTGGTCGCCGAGTTGGGCGACTACTACGCGGGCAGGCTGAAGGTCTTCGGCGTGCCGGTGGACTGGCGGCTGACCTCGCCGGTGCAGCGCAGGGTGCTCGGCACACTGTACGAAACGGTGCCGTATGGCAAGGCGGTGACCTACGGAGAGCTGGCGGCCCGGAGCGGGACGGGCGTCCCGGCGCGGGCCATCGGGTCGATCATGGGAGCCAACCCGATCCCTGTCATCGTGCCGTGCCACCGGGTGGTCGCCGGAAACGGCCTCGGCGGGTTCAGCGGGGGCGAGGGCGTGGAGTCGAAGCGGTGGCTGCTGACCCTGGAGGGCTATCTGCAGCCGACGCTCGACTGGGACTGACCGGGATCGGGATCCGCTCCGTCTCGCGGCCGGTGCCTACGGGCCGTAGCGCGGAGGTGTGTCGGGCCGGCCGGTCTGACCGGGATCGGGCGCGGCACCGCCCTGGTCGGTGCCGGGTGTCGTGCCCGGCTGATTGTCGATCTTGTCGGCCATCTCCCTGGCCTTCTGCGCGGCGGTGCTGATCTGCTGGTCGTGCTTCCCTCCGGTCTTCTCCCTGGCGATCTGCTCGGCCTTGTCGATGCCCTTCTTGACGAGCTCCTCGGTCTTGGCATCGCCGCCCAGCATGTTCTTGACCTTGTCGAAGATGGACATGATGTGTCCCCCAATCCCGATGCACGGGATGCATCGCCTCTCCCCCATACCCAGCGGGTTGGCAGAATTACCCCGTGCCTCAGCTACCCGTCATAGCCGTCGTCGGCCCGACCGCCGGCGGAAAGTCCGATCTGGCCGTGGATCTCGCCCTCGAACTGGGGGGCGAGGTGATAAACACCGACTCGATGCAGCTTTACCAAGGCATGGACATCGGGACGGCGAAACTCTCCCTGGGGGAGCGGCGGGGGGTTCCCCACCACCTGCTGGACGTCTGGGAGGTGACCAGAACCGCCAGCGTGGCCGAGTACCAGTCGCTGGTCCGGCCGCTGATCGACAACCTGCGGGCCAAGGAGGTGGTGCCGATCCTGGTGGGCGGGTCCGGGCTGTACGTGCGGGCGGCCCTGGACGACCTGGAGTTCCCCGGTACCGACCCGCGGGTCCGTGCCCTGCTGGAGGCCGAGCTCGACCTGCACGGCCCCGCCCCGCTGTACGAGCGGCTCCGCGAGCGCGATCCCAAGGCGGCCGAGACGATCCTGCCGAGCAACGGCCGCAGGATCGTCCGCGCACTGGAGGTCATCGAGATCTCCGGGCGGCCGTTCTCGGCCACGATGCCGTCGTACGACGCCGTCTACGACAGCGTTCAGCTGGGGGTGGAGGTGCCGAGGGCGGTGCTGGACGCCCGGGTCGAGGCGCGGGTCGAGCGCATGTGGCGGGCCGGGCTGGTGGACGAGGTCAGGGAACTCGCCGCGCATGGGCTCGCCGAAGGCCGTACGGCCAGTCGCGCCCTCGGGTACGCGCAGGTGCTGCGCTTCCTCGGCGGTGAGTGCACCGAGGAGGAGGCGAAGGAGGAGACGGTACGGGCGACGCGCAGGTTCGTCCGCCGTCAGGAGTCGTGGTTCCGCCGCGACCCCCGGGTGATCTGGCTCCCCCAGCAGGAACCCGACCTGCTGGGACGGGCGCTCGCCGCGATTCGCGGCTGACCGCTCTGACCTTCCCGGCCGGGCGGGACCGGGAACCGCACCGAACCGCACCGAACCGGCCCGACCCGCTCTGCGCGCCGGTCGGCGATCCGGCGGTTCCCAGGCCGATGTGCCGGAGGACGGGGCCGTTCCCCGGGGCGACGGGGCGGACACGGGCCTGGATAGAGTTGGGACATGCGATTCGCGAAGGGGCACGGCACCGAGAACGACTTCGTCATCCTTCCCGACCCGGACGGTGAGCTGGAGTTGTCCGCGACACTCGTGGCGGCGGTGTGCGACCGGCGTGCCGGGATCGGCGCGGACGGCGTGCTACGGGTGACGCGGACGAAGCTCAGCCCGGAGGTGTCCGGCCAGGCCGGCGAGGCCGAATGGTTCATGGACTACCGCAATGCCGACGGCGGCATCGCCGAGATGTGCGGCAACGGGGTGCGGGTCTTCGCCCGTTACCTGGTCGACGAGGGGCTCGCCGCGCCCGGGGAGTTCGGCGTCGCGACACGCGGGGGGATCAGGCGCGTACGGCTGGCGGAGACGGGTGACGTGACCGTCGACATGGGGCCGCCCCGGGTGCTGGGGTCGAGCCGCGCGATCGTCGCGGGCCACGAGTACGAAGGCGTCCACGTCGACATGGGAAACCCCCACCTGGCCTGCGTCATCGGCGACCCGGTGGCCCAGCTCGACCTGAGCCACCAGCCCGCGTTCGACCCCGAGGTGTTCCCCTCCGGGGTCAACATCGAGCTGCTCAATCCGGTGGGTCCGCGCCGGGTCGTCATGCGGGTCTTCGAACGCGGGTCCGGTGAGACGCGCTCCTGCGGCACCGGCGCGGTCGCCTCGGCCGTGGCCGCCGCGCGACTGGCCGGTGAGACCAGTGGCACCTGGGCGGTCGAGGTGCTCGGCGGCACCGTCACCGTCACCCTGGACGAGCGGACCAGCTACCTGGCGGGGCCCGCCGTCCTGGTCGCGTCCGGCGAGATCACGCTCTGACCCGCGGCACCGTCGCGGGCGCGCCGGGTCCGGTGAGACCAGGCCCCGAACGGGACGAGCGGGTCCTTCGCGACCCGTGCGGCACCGTCCCGGGTGTGCCGGGTCCGGCGCGGTCACGCTCCGAGCCGTGCGGGCGGGAGCCGTAACGCCGCCCCTCTGGACCGTGCGGGATCGCCAAGTCGTTTGGGGCATGCTTCCCGACCTGGCAGACTGACGTCTCATGGACGTGGACATCTGGGCCTGGGTGGGCGACACCCAGCGGCAACTGCACGAAGCAGGTAACACCGGTCTGGCTATGGTGATCGGAGATGTGCCCGCGCAGGCGCTGGAAGGCCGATACGCGCAGCTCGACGTGCTCGCGCCCGCGATCGCGCAGCAGGCGGAGAACCTGCAGATGCCCTGGCTGGAGTTCTACGCCCGCTACTGGCATCTGATCGGCCGTATCGGCGACCGCGCGCAGGGGGCGGTCGCGATCGCCGACGCCGAGGCACTGGTCGAGTTCACCAGGCGCGAGGACGTCCGCGAATGCCCGGCCGCGCCCGGTGCCGTCGTGGCGCTGGCCCTCGCCCAGGCGAACGCCGACGGCCCCGGTTACGCCGCCGAACGGCTGGCCGCACTCTCGGCACTGGAGGTCGAGCCCGGTTCGCTGGCCTTCGCCTCCGTCGCCGAGCACTATGTCGCGGCGCTCCTCGACGCGGGGCGTGTCGAGGAGGCCGTCTCCCACGCGGAGACCGCCGTGGCGGCGCTGGGCGGCGCGGGCCGTGAGGCGAGCTGGGAGCTGGGGGCGGCCTCGGCCCGCGCGCTGCTCGCCGCGGGCCGCGCCGAGGACGCGCTCACCGCGCTCGACGCCGCGGCCGGTTTCAAGCCGGACGACCCGGTGGCCAAGGGGTATCGCGAGGGAGTGCTCCGTGCGCTCGTGCTCGCGACCCTCGATCGCGTGCAGGAGTCCGTCGACGCCCTGCCCGATCTCGACGTGGTCGGCGAGCACCCCCGCGCCTGGGTGGAGTGGTCGTACGCCGTTCGCGCGCTCGCCGGGTCGGCGCAGATCACCAACACCTGGCAGCTGGGCCGGGTGCTCAAGCAGTGGATCGACTACTTCGCGATGATGGGCGGCTACCGCGCCCGGGTGGAACTGGCGCTCGTCGCGGGGCAACTGGCGGTCGCCCGTCAGGGAATCTGGCAGGCGCGTCTGCTGGCCGACCTGGCGGAGTCGGCGGCGGGAGAGCTCAGGAACTCAGGTGACGTCGCCGAGCGGATCGCCGCGCTGCGTGCCGCGGCCGACGAGGCCACCGCGCCTCCCACCTCGGTCCCCGAGGACGAGCTGGTCGGCTCCTTCGACGCCGCCGACGGTTTCAACGCCGACCCGGAGCGCTGGGTGGGCTGGCTGGCCCCGCTGTCCGGCCGCGACGTGGAGGCCACCCGGCGCCACACCACCACGCTGGGCTTCCTCGGCTACCCGGCGAGGGGGGCCGACATCTACTGGACCATGCTGGTCGAGTCCGGCGACATCGAGAACGCCGACCCGCAGGACTCCGCGTACCTCAGCAGCCTGCTGATCGAGGCTCGTCAGGACGAGCGTCTGGAGCAGATGGCCGAGCGGCTGCCCGCCGCACAGCGCCACATGGCCCTGGGACGTCTGCACACCGCGCGGGAGCGCTGGGAGCAGGCGGCGGCCGAGGGAGAGGCGGCGGTCGCCGCCGGCGGCGGTATCGACGCGGCCAGGCTGTGGTCGGCCGCGGTGCAGCAGCTCGGCGACAACGCCAAGGGCGCGGGCATCCTGCGCGATCTCCTCGACTCCGAGGAGATCGAGCAGCAGGACCTGTGGAGAATGGTCGTCATGGCGACGGCCGCCGAAGACTGGGAGACCGTCCGGCTGGGTGCCGCCAGGATCGGGATTCCGCTGCAGTCGAGCGAGGGGCCGATCGAGGAGGAGATGGGCCTGGTGCGCATCATCCTCCCCGCCCCCGACGGCAGCCAGCGTCAGGTGCTGAGCGTGCGCACGGGCCCCGCGACGGCGCGCCTGGCCATTCCCCAGCCTCCCGGCATGGAGTACAACGCCGGTGACCTGGTCGTCTTCGAGCCGCAGTTGCTGGAGCCGATTCCGGAGAACGCCGAGGAGCAGGAGAAGTTCGTCCCGCCCTTCGCCGCGGTGAGCATGCTCCGCCCCGGTGGTTACACCAGCTGGTTCTTCGACGGTGCCGCGCCCAGTCAGGCCGACTGGACGGAGTTCAACGAGGTCATGGCCGAGCGCGGCTGGCCGATGTGGGTCTACAGCGACGACAACTACACCGTGACCCACCCGACCACGGGTGAGCCGCTGCCCGGCGTGTTCGGCTGGATCGCGGTCCCGCCGGACATCAGCCCGGTCGAGGTCGACGCGCTCCTGGACGACGCCACCGAGCGCTGGGTGCACCCGCTGGCCTGGCTCGACCTGGCCAAGGCCGTCGATGTCGAGGTGGAGCGGCACGAGCGGATCACCAAGGAGTACGGACTGTAGGACGGGTCGCCGCGGGTCGCTCCCGAAGCCCCGGCGCCGCTCGGAGCCTTGAGCCAGGAAAACCGCACCGCCCGTGAGGGAGACCCCTCACGGGCGGTTCTTTTCCTGGTCATTAGGATCTGATTCGGCATGTGGGGTGGACTGGGAGGATCAAATGCTGGACCGATTCCGGCTGGACGGCAAGGTCGCGATTGTCACCGGCGCGTCCTCGGGGCTCGGCGTCGCGTTCGCCAGGGGCCTGGCCGAGGCGGGGGCGGACATCGTGATCGGCGCTCGCAGGAAGGACCGCCTTGAGGAGACCCGCGCCCTGGTCGAGGAGACCGGCAGACGGTGCGTGGCCCTCGTCACCGACGTGGCGAAGCCAGAGGACTGCCAGGCCCTGGCCGAAGCCGGGGTCGCCGAACTGGGTGCGGTGGACATCCTGATCAACAACGCGGGGGTGGGCACCGCGGTCCCGGCGCTGAGGGAGACGCCCGAGCAGTTCCGGCAGGTGGTGGAGATCAACCTGTACGGCACCTACTGGATGGCGCAGGCCTGCGCCAGGGTGATGAAGCCCGGCTCCTCGATCGTCAATGTCGGTAGCATCCTGGGCGAGACGACCGCCGGGCTGCCGCAGGCCGCCTACAGCGCGTCCAAGGCGGGGGTCGTCGGCCTCACCCGTGACCTCGCCCAGCAGTGGACGGGACGTCGCGGTATCCGGGTCAACTGCGTCGAGCCGGGTTTCTTCGCCTCGGAGATGACCGATCAGTACGCGGAGGACTACATGGCCTGGCAGCTTGAGCACCGGGTGCTGATGAACCGTCCCGGAGATCCGGCCGAACTCGTCGCGGCGGCGATCTTCCTCGCCTCGGACGCCGCCTCGTACGTCACCGGTGCGGTGATCCCGGTCGACGGCGGGATCCTGATCACCTGACCGGGACGGTCGCGGATACCTTCTCCCCGAGGCCCGGACGGGCGGGCGCGCGGGGAGAAGAAAGGGGGGCGGGGTCAGTAGCGCCAGTCGACGGCGTCGACGCTGTCATTGGTCTCGGGGGGCTCTTCGAAGGAGTAGCCCGGATACAGCGTGCGCTCCTCACCCTCGTAGTCGATCAGCAGGACGTAGTAGCCGGTGTTGTTGATCCATGACGAGACGTTGTTCGCGGCGGTGGAGGAACCGCCCACGCCACCCGGCATCGGCACGTTGTTCAGATCGGTCGGGTAGCCCGCGGGGATGCTGTATCCCGGCCCGTTGAAGCCGTGGTCGCGGTAGAGACAGAGGCTGTTGAAGGGGCAGCTCGCGTTCTCCGCGAGCTGGACCACTCTCGGCGGCAGGTTGGAGGCCTGCTGCGCGGCCGCCGCGGTGGAGCCGGTAGAGGCCAGGAGCAGGGCGGCCGCGGTGCTGAACAGTCCTGTCGCGGCCCGTGCGAGGTGGGGATGACGCGATGAGATCTCACCCATGCGAATCCTCTTCGTGGTTTTTCGCTCACCCATTGTGAGCGCTCTTGGCCATTAGAGCACCGTTACTTTACGTAGTCGATAGTCGCGTTGAGTAAAAATTTCGAGGCGTGCTTCCGATGGGACGGTGGTCGCAATGTATTTGTGCAGGTCAGATGTGAGACGTGGTTAAGGTGCGGATTGACGCACCGAAAAGCCTCCCGGTCTCCCACAGACCGCTTGAGGCTTTTAGGATTGAAGGAGGTATCTGGAATAATTTGCCGCTTCAGAGGTAGTGAACGCGCGGGAGAGGTGGCATAGTGCGGGCTGCGCTGGCACGAGGGATGGTCATCGCGACGATCGCGTTCACGGTGGTGGGCTGCGGCCCGATCCCGGGCGGTCTGGACGACGGTACGAAGTCCTCCGGCGGCGGGCAGTCCGCGCCCGAGGCGCTCCAGGACCTGAAGAAGCTCGAGGTCAAGGGCCGCGCCTCGATGACCGGTTTCGACCGTGACGAGTTCGGGCCCGCGTGGTCGGACGTCGACAAGAACGGCTGTGACACCCGCAACGACATTCTCATCCGCGACCTGAAGGATGTGACCTTCAAGGAGGGCGGCAAGAAGTGCATCGTCCAGTCCGGCGTTCTCGACGACCCCTACAGTGGCAAGACCATCAAGTTCGAGCGTGGGACACGGACCAGTTCGGCGGTGCAGATCGACCACGTGATCGCGCTCGCCGATGCCTGGCAGAAGGGCGCCCAAGCGTGGACCGAGACCAAACGCAAGGAACTGGCCAACGACCCGCTGAACCTGCTGGCCGTCGACGGGCCGCTGAACAGCCAGAAGGGCGCCGGTGACGCGGCGACCTGGCTCCCGCCGCGCCACGCTTACCGATGCCCCTACGTCGAGCGCCAGATCAAGGTGAAGGTCAAGTACGGCCTGTGGGTGACCTCCGCGGAGAAGGACGCCATGCAGGCCGTACTCAAGGCCTGCTGATCAGTCGTCGTACTCGCGCTTCAACTTGATGATCTTTCCTGTCCTCGCCGACACGTAGACGTCGTACTCCCAGGCGCCCTTGCGCAGCTCGATCTTCCAGGCGCGCTGGCCGTGCTCCCACTCGCGCTCGACCTTGGTCACCCGCGCGCCGGGGACGCGCTTCTTGGCGATCTGCACGGCCTTGCGAGCGGAGATGTCCGCCGCGGTCGTGTCGGCGGCGGCGGTGATGATCGCCGTGCTGCCCGTCTGGTGCGCGGCGAGGGCGACGCCGCTCCCAGCGGTCAGCAGGGCGGCGGTTGCGAGGGTTCCGACGGTGATTCTGGTGATTCGCTTCATGGGTCAAGATTTGCGGAGATTTTGATAGGGGCATGCTAAGAGATCGTTAAGCGAGGGAAACCGGTTTTCGGATCTCCCCCTGGGCGGGCCGGATCGGGCTTCCCGGCTGCCAGGAATGTCCCCCGAGCCGTTCCCCGAACGCGGCCGGACGCCGGTGGAGGACCCGGTGCTCGTGCGCGACGAGCCCCGCCGGAAAGGGGGGAACGCCTCCGCGGCGACCCGCTGAGCCTCTCAGGCGGAGGCCGAGGATCCTCAGGACGTGGCGGCGGGCAGGAACAGGATCACGCCCGCCCCGCCCGCGGCAGAGGTCCGCAGGGACAGCGAGCCACCCGCCGACTCGGCGGTGCGGCGGGCGATGTCGAGGCCGAGGCCGGTCGACCCGGCCCCGCTCTCACCGCGCTGCAGCGGGTCGGAGGTGGCGAAGCCGGGGCCTGCGTCGGCGACGGTCAGCAGCACGCCGCCCTCGGCCGGCTCCAACCGTACGGAGAAGGAGACCCCCTCGGGCGTGTGCGCGAACACGTTGCCGAGCAGCGCGTCCACGCAGGCGGCCAGCTCGTCCGCGGGGACGGCGACCGGCAACGGGCCGGGGGCCAGGTCGAGGGTGAAGTGCCGCGCCTGATCCTCGGCGAGCACCGACCAGAACGCGACCCGGGCCGCGGTCACCGCCGCCGCGTCGCACTCGGCCCGGTCCCGCACCCGCCGTCTGGCCTCGTTGATCACCGAGGTGACGGCGCGTTCCAGGGCGTCCACCCGGGCCTCGATCCTGGCCGACTCCTCCGGGTCGGTCAGGGACTCGGCCTCCAGCCTCAGCCCGGTCAGCGGGGTGCGCAGCCGGTGTGACAGGTCGGCGGCGCTCTCCCGCTCCTCCGCCAGCAGGCCGGTGATGCGCTCGGCCAGATGGTTGAGGGCGATGCCGACCGCGTGCACCTCGACAGGGCCGTC
Organism: Streptosporangium sp. NPDC049644; assembly: GCF_040675205.1. NCBI lineage: Bacteria > Bacillati > Actinomycetota > Actinomycetes > Streptosporangiales > Streptosporangiaceae > Streptosporangium > Streptosporangium sp. NPDC049644. The sequence continues at coordinate 97,023 of NZ_JBFAOJ010000007.1, forward strand.
GGGCACGGTTCTGGCGGACAGGTCGCCCGCGGCGAGCCGGTGTGAGACCCCCGCCAGCGCGGTGATCGGCCTGATCACCGCGCGGGCCAGCCGGTCGCCGACCAGCACGCCCAGCCCGACCAGGGCCAGGCCGAGCGCCGCCAGTCCGGCCCAGACCTGGGGCACCCCCCTGGTCAGCCGGTCGTCGTCCAGGAACACCCGGACCACCGCGGTGCCCCCGGGCGCCCCCTGGACCGAGACCAGGATCTCCCTGCCGCCGGGGGCGGCGGCGGTGACGCTGCGACCGAGGAAGGCCAGCTCCACAGCGGTGGAGCGCGGGGCCGGGGCACCGATCAGCCGGCCGTCGGAGAGGAAGACGGTGACCGGGTGCGAGGTCTGTTCCGTGGTGAGCCGCAGGGTCTCGGCGTCCACGGCGCCGACCGCGACGGCCACCGACTCGGCCTCGCTCTCGGCCTCGCTGACCGCCCCGCTCACCGCCACCGTGCGGACCAGGAGCGCCAGCGGGACCATCAGCGCGATCAGTACCAGGGAGGTGGTCGCCGCGACCAGCAGGGTCAGCCAGCGCCTCATGCCGGGGCGGCCAGTCGCACGCCGACGCCCCGGACGGTCTGCAGGTAGCGGGGCTCCTGGGAGGTCTCGCCCAGCTTGCGGCGGAGCCACGACAGGTGGACGTCCACGGTCTTGTCGGCTCCGCCGTAGGGGATCTGCCAGACGTGGGTGAGCAGTTCCCGCTTGGTGACCACCTCGCCGGGGCGGGCGGCCAGGTAGTGGAGCAGGTCGAACTCCCGGGGACTCAGATCCAGCGGCGCCCCGTCCAGGGTCGCCTCCCGGGTACGCGGGTCGATCCGCAGGCCCCCGACGGTGACCGAGCTGTCGGCGCGGTTCTCGCCGGCCACCCGCCGGAGCACCGCCCGGATCCGGGCGTCGAGCTGGGTCGCGCTGAACGGCTTGACCACGTAGTCGTCGGCGCCCGCGTCCAGCAATCTGACCATCTCCGCGTCCCCGTCCCGCGCGGTCGCCACGATCACCGGGACCCGGCTCACCGCCCGGAGCATCCGAAGGAGGTCCAGCCCGTCCATGTCGGGCAGGCCGAGATCGAGCACCACCAGGTCGGGGCGTTCCTCAACGGCCAGCCGGAGGCCGTCGAGAGCGGCGGGAGCGGACGACACGGCGTGACCGCGGTCGCGCAGGCCCCGGGTGAGGGAGGTGCGGATCGCGGCGTCGTCCTCGATGAGCAGTACGTTCGACATTTGCCGCCACGTTAGCCTCCTTCCGCACCACGTCAAAAGCGGGTTATCGGCCCCTTAACCTTGCCTTATCGTTTCAGGTGGCACAGTGAACGCATGCGCAAGCGTCTTCCCCTGGTCGTGGCCGGATGGCTGGTCACCGGACTCCTCGCGACCGGAGCGGGGGTGGCGGTGATCGACCATATCAGCGAGCCGCTGACGACCGCCGGGCTCCGGCCTCTCTCCGCGGCCGAGGTCGACGAGGCTCTCGTCCTCGCCTCGTCGCTTCCCGGCGCTCCCTCCACCGCTCCGACGGCGGTGGGCGGGGCCGGGAACACCCCGAGCCCCGCTCCGACGGCTTCCGCCACACCCGCCGCGGACACCGGCAAGAGCCGGGTGATCGCCACGGCGGGCGGGAGGGTGATCGCCCGATGTGAGAACGGCCTGGTCACGCTCCGCTCGTGGAGCCCGGCCCAGGGCTTCCAGGTCGACGACGTCGAGCGCGGACCCGACGCCCGGGCCCGTGTCGAGTTCGAGTCGGAGGAGACCGAGGTCAAGGTCGAGGTGCACTGCTCGGCCGACGGACTGCCCGTCCACCGCGTCCACACCTGATCGGCCGAGTCGGGGAGCCCCCGCCCCGCGTGGAGCGACATGCCGCCCCCGTGTGCCGAGTCGCCGGTTGCTTCACCAGCCATGATCCGGAAGCGGTCGCCTCCCGTCACGCCCGCTCGGGGGACGAGCGGCTCACGCCGTGCCGTCCGCCTGGGCTGACGTGGCCGGACCCAGTTCGGCGCCGAAGTCGCGCGCGATCCTGCGCATCCCCTCGGTGAGGTCCCGCCGGTCGAGCGCGGAGATCCGCTCGGCGGGCCCGGAGACCGACAGCGCGGCGACGGTCCGCGCCCCGTCGTGTACGCCCACCGCCAGGCAGTGCACGCCGATCTCCTCCTCGCCCAGGTCCATCGCGTACCCGTGCTCGCGCACCCGCTCAAGCTCGGCGAGCATCCCCTGCAGGTCGGTGATCGTGTTGGCGGTCCGCCGGGGCATGCCGGTGCGCTTGACCAGCGACGCCACCTCGGTGTCCGGCCGGTCGGCCATCAGCACCTTTCCCACCGCCGTGCTGTGCGGCAGCACCCGCCTGCCGACCTCGGCGAACATCCGCAGCCGCCGCGGCGAGAGCGCCTGGGCGACGTAGACCACGAAGTCCCCCTCCAGCACCGCCAGGTTGGCCGTCTCGCCCCACAGTTCGACCATCTTCGTCAGGTGGGGCTGCGCCCACACGCCGACCATGCGATCGGCCACCCCGCCGAGCCGTACCAGCGCGCCGCCCAGGGCGTAGCGGCGGTCGGACTCCTGGCGCACGTAGCCCCGCGCGAGCAGGGTGCGCAGCAGTCGGTGGATCGTCCCGTAGGGCAGGCCGGTCCTGGTCGCGATCTCGGAGAGCCCCGCCTCCCCGCCTTGCTCGGCCAGCGCCTCCAGCACGTCCAGTGCCCGGTCGACCGACTGCACAGCGCTCATGTGACCTCCTCGCCGGGCGACCCCGGATCCTTGCCTGTCCCGTGGCCGCCGGACGGCTCGCTCACGGCACCTCCGTGAGCCCGCGCAGCGAGGCGTCGAGGACCTGGGCGGTGTGCGCCACGGGGATGGGCGCGTCTCCCCGGCGGCGGATCGCCGAGGCGATCTGCATGGTGCAGCCGGGGTTGGCCGAGACCAGCAGGTCGGCGCCGGTGGCCAGCACCCGCTCCGCCTTGCGGTCACCGAGATCCCTGGCGGCCTGGGGCTGGAACAGGTTATAGGTTCCCGCGGAGCCGCAGCAGATCGCCGACTCGGCGATCTCCTTCAGCACCAGGCCGGGCACGCCTTCCAGGAGCCTGCGGGGCTCGGACCTTATCCCCTGCGCGTGGGCCAGGTGGCAGGCATCGTGGTAGGCCACGGTGAGCGGCAACGGGTGCCGTTCGGCCACCGGCCCGAGCGCGGCGAGGTACTCGGCCAGGTCGGCGACTCTGATCGCCCGTGCCCTGTCGGCCCACCCGCCTCCCTCGGCTTCGAGGATCTCCGCGTAGTCCTTCATCGTCGATCCGCAGCCGGCGGCGTTGACCACGATCGTGTCGACGCCCGCCCGCTCGAAGGTGGAGATCGTCCGCTTCGCGAATCGCAGAGCCTGCCTCTCCTGGCCCGAGTGCAGTGACAACGCCCCGCAGCAGCCCTGCGACGGCGGGATCACCACGTCGCAGCCCTCCATCGCGAGCACCCGGGCCGTGGCCGCGTTCACCTGCGGGAAGAACTCGCCCTGCACGCAACCGGTGAGCATCCCGACCGTCGCCCTGCGCGGCCCCCGCGCCGGGAGCACGCGCGGCAACTCCTCCCTGGCGGCGGCCGGGGGAGCGAGGTCGGCCATCGCGGCCAGGGACGGGTTGATCCGCTCCAGCCTCGGGGCGATCGCGCGGCGCAGTCCGGCACTGAGCCGCAGCGGCAGCCGCATCGCCCGTAGTCGCCGGGGGTAGGGGAACAGCTGGAAGACCAGCGCCCGCAGCGCCCGGTCATCGGGCTTCCGTACGTGTACCTGCTCCACCTCGGCGCGGGTCTGCTCGATCAGCCGGTCGTACCTCACCCCGGACGGGCAGGCGGACACGCACGACATGCACCCCAGGCACGCGTCGAAGTGCCCGGCCATCTCAGGTGTCAGCGGTGTGCCCTCGACGTGCTGCTTCATCAGATGGATACGGCCGCGGGGGGAGTCCATCTCCTCGCCCCACAGGACGTATGTCGGGCATGAGGGCAGGCAGAAGCCGCAGTGCACACAGTCATTGATCAGCTTCGGGTCCATGTCAGATCCCTCCCGCGAACCGGCCGGGGGACATCCTCCGGTCGGGGTCGAACCGTTCCTTGATCCGCCGCATCAGCGGCAGCGCGCCCGACGGGCCCCAGCGATCCACCCGGCGGGCGACCTCGGAAGGTGCGGTGAGCACGGTCAGTCCGCCGCCGAGCCTGCGGAGGTCGTCGCGCAGGCCCGTCACGAACTCGGCGAAGGCCGCCTCGTCGACGTCCGCGGGCAGGGCGACCCGCAGGACCGCCGAGGCCACCGAACCGCGTACCCGCGCGGGCAGCCCGCGCGCGGCGACCGCCCGCAGTGCCAGGTGCGCGGCGGCGGGCGGGACCCGCAACTCCAGCAGTACGTCCGCACCGGGCGGTACCGCCCACCAGGTGGGCGCCTCCGCGGTGATCAGTGCGCTCCCGTACCCGTCCATGAGCCGGCGCACGGTCTCCGCCCGGGCGCCTGCGGCCACCCCCTCGACGAGCGCGGACATGGTGGGCGGGCCCAGCAGGTCCGGCCAGTCCAGCTCGATCGCGCTCGGCTCGGCCAGAGCGGCCGCGAGCGCGGTGACCAGCTCGGCCGTTCCGTGGCCGGCGCCGGCCAGGGAAGCCGGCTCCACGGTGATCCAGCGGCGGTCGGCCGGGATCGGGTGGAGACGGAAGGTGGCCTCCGTGATGACACCGAGCGTGCCGTACGAACCGGTGAAGAGCTTGCCCAGGTCGTAGCCCGCGACGTTCTTGACGACGCTGCCGCCCGAGGAGGCGATCGTGCCGTCGGCCAGCACGACCGTGATGCCGATCAGCAGGTCGCGGGCGGTGCCGTAGCGGAACCTGCGGGGGCCGGCGACCGCGGTGGCGAGCGTGCCGCCGACCGTGCCGGCGCGCGGGGCGCCGTCCAGGGCCAGTTCCTGCCCGAACCGCGAGAGCGTGGAGTCGAGGACGTCGAGGGAGAGCCCGGCGCTGACCCGCGCCACGAGGTCGCCGGCGGAGTGCTCGACCGCCGATCCGTTGCCGAGGAGCAGGCGGCGGGTGTCGATCAGCAGGTCACACCGCTCGGGGGGATTTCCCCAGCCCAGCTTCGTGCCGCCTCCTGCCGGGACCACGGCCAGGTCGTGCGCGGCCGAGACACGCATCAGCGCGGCGACCTCATCGGTGTTCTCGGGCAGGGCCACCCAGCGGGGGAGGACCCCACCCGCTGTCCTGTCGGGGGTCGCCGGGCGGACCGTCACACCCGTCTCGTGCAGTGCCTCCATCAGAAGTGCTCCGCCTGTCCGGACGCGACCAGCGGGTGCACGCCCTTGCGGACCCCGGGGACCTCGCCGCACAGCCGCGGGGTCGGGAAGATCTTGCCCGGGTTCGACAGGCCGCGGGGGTCGAAGGCGCAGCGCACCAACTGCATGGTGTCGAGGTCGTCGTCCGAGAACATTTTTGGCATATATCGGGATTTGTCCACTCCGACGCCGTGCTCACCGGTGATGGAACCGCCGTGCTCGATGCACAGGTCGAGGATCCTTCCCGAGACGATCTCCGCCCGCTCGCCCGCGCCCGGCTCCGCGTCGTCGAACAGCACCAGCGGGTGCAGGTTGCCGTCACCGGCGTGGAAGACGTTCGCGACCCTGATCCCGTACTCGCGGGAGAGCCCGTCGATCCTCGCCAGCACCTCGGGCAGCGCGGTCCGCGGCACGACGCCGTCCTGGACGATGTAGGCGGGGCTGATCCGGCCCACCGCGGCGAACGCCGACTTGCGGCCCCGCCAGATGGCCGCCCGCTCCACCGGGTCGTCGGCGACCCGTATCTCGAACGCGCCGTTCTCCCGGCAGATCCGCGTCACCTCGCCGAACTGGTGCGCGACCTCCTCCGCCGGGCCGTCCAGCTCCACGATGAGCACCGCGCCGGCCCCCTCGGGGTAGGCGCACGCCACGGCCGCCTCGGCCGCCTCGACGGCCAGGGCGTCCATCATCTCGATCGCGGCCGGCACGATGCCGCCGCCGATGATCGCCGAGACCGCCCGCCCGCCCCGCTCGATGTCCTCGAACGCCGCCAGCAGCGTCGTCACGGCCTCCGGAAGCCGGCTCAGCCGTACGACGACCTTGGTCGCGATGCCGAGCGTGCCCTCCGAGCCGACGAACGCGCCCAGCAGGTCGTAGCCGGGATCGACATCGGTGAGTTCGACGATGTCGCCGTCGGGGGTGACGATCTCCAGGCCGACCACGTGGTTGACCGTGAAGCCGTACTTCAGGCAGTGCGCGCCGCCCGAGTTCTCCGCCACGTTGCCGCCGATCGTGCAGACCTGCTGGCTGGAGGGGTCGGGGGCGTAGTAGTAGCCCAGGTCGCGGACGGCCTCGGTGATCGCCAGATTGGTGACCCCCGGCTCCACGGTCGCCCGCCGGTTCGGCACGTCGACGGAGAGGATCCGCCGCATCTTCGAGGTCACCACCAGCACCCCGTCGCTCCTGGGCAGAGCCCCGCCGGACAGACCCGTCCCGGCGCCCCTGGCCACGAACGGCAGACCGTACTCGTTGCAGATCCGCACCACGGCCGCGATCTGCTCGGCGCTCTCCGGAAGCACCACGACGCCGGGAGTGGCTCGGTGGTGGGTCAGCCCGTCACATTCGTAGGTGCGCAGCCGTACGGGGTCGGTGATCACCGACCCGGGGCCGAGGAGTTCCTCGAACCTGCGGGCCGACTCGTCCAGTGTCTTTGTCGGCATCGTTCCTCCTGCGATGTGACCGAGGGCCCGGCGACGACAGGGACGCCGTTGCTGTCGCCCACCGGCCTACATCAGCCGATTAACGACATAACCCTCATCTTGCATTCTCGCTCAGTGCGGGGGCGCCGGCGTTTCTACCGTGTCTGGGGCCCTCGTCCAGCAGGCCGGCGAACTCCCGTTGGGCGGACCGGCAGTCGGGGACCGGCGAGGTACGGGCGGGGCCTGGCGGGGAGTGGCGGATGCGGAGGTGGAGCCGGCCTTTGATCATCGTGATCAGGACGCCCCTGGCCCACCCCTCGTCCGCGGTCTTGCGCGCGTAGAACTCCCTCGTCGCCCGGTTGTCCAGCATGTCCAGCAGGACGATGTGGTGGCCCCACGGGATCGGCCGCCCGGTCTGTGGGACGGAGTCCGGCCAGGCCGCCGCGAACGCCCTCATGTAGAGGAGGTTGGTCCGCGAGTAGCCCATGGCCTCGGGGAAGGCGCCGCGCAGGTCGATCGAGAGCCGGGGCACCGCCTTCCTGCCCCAGTCATCGTCCGTCTGCCGTTCGAGGATGTGGCGGCCGATCCGCCAGTACTGCCGGATCAGCTCGGCATCGGTGGTGAGCAGGGCCACCCGTCCCCGGCTGCCGGTGATCTCGCGCTTGACGGCGTCGAGCAGCGAACCGTAGTCGCCCCGACCGGCTTCCTCGCCGTTCCTGTCATCACTCATGCACGCAAAGTATCCACTCGGCCCGGCCTCCGCATCCGCCGCCGGTGACCGCCTGGAGTGAGGAATCCTCGTCAGGGGATGAGGATTCCTCACCGTCGGGCCGGTCATGTCATGGCATACGCGCATAGGCAGGGAGAGTAAGGAACTCCGCGAAGTCGTCGTCCAGGGCGACCTCCTTGAACAGCGCGGTCGCCTGGTCGTAGAGGGCCTCGTCGTATCCGGGCTCTTCCTTGATCTTGGCGAGCTCCTCGTCGATGATCTGCTCGACCAGTTCCCTGGTCACCAGGGCGCCGGTGTCGGCGAGCTTGATGTCGTTGTGGATCCACTGCCAGATCTGGGAACGGGAGATCTCGGCGGTCGCCGCGTCCTCCATCAGGTTGTGGATCGCGACCGCGCCCAGCCCGCCCATCCAGGCGGCCAGGTAGCGCAGTGCCACGTCCACGTTGTTGCGCAGCCCCGCCTCGGTGATGTCGCCGGGAGTCTTGGCGACCGCGAGCAGGTCGGCGGCGGAGACGGAGACGTCCTCGCGCAGGCGGTCGAGCTGGTTCGGCCGCGATCCGAGGACGGCGTCGAAGACCTCGCGGCAGATCGGCACCAGGTCGGGGTGGGCGACCCACGAACCGTCGAAGCCGTCGCCGGACTCGCGGGTCTTGTCGGCGGTGACCTTCTCCAGGGCGATCTTGTTGACCTCGGGGTCGCGGCGGGAGGGGATGAACGCGGCCATCCCGCCGATGGCGTGGGCCCCGCGCCGGTGGCAGGTGCTGACCAGGAGCTCGGTGTAGGCGCGCATGAACGGGGCGGTCATCGTCACCGCGTTCCGCTCGGGCAGCAGGAACTCGCGGCCGCGGGTGCGGAACTTCTTGATCACGCTGAAGAGGTAGTCCCAGCGGCCCGCGTTGAGGCCGGCGGAGTGGTCGCGGAGCTCGTAGAGGATCTCCTCCATCTCGAACGCGGCCGGGTAGGTCTCGATGAGCACCGTCGCCCGGATCGTGCCCTGGGCGATGTCGAGCAGTTCCTGGGCCCTGACGAAGACGTCGTTCCAGAGGCGGGCCTCCAGGTGCGACTCCATCTTCGGCAGGTAGAAGTACGGGCCCTTGCCCTTGGCGATCTGCCGCTGAGCCGAGTGGAAGAAGTAGAGCCCGAAGTCGACGAGGGAGGCGGAGAACGGCGTCCCGTCGAGGGTGAGGTGCTTCTCCTCCAGGTGCCATCCGCGGGGGCGGACCACGATGGTGGCCAGCTCGGAGTCGGGCTTGAGGGTGTAGCTCTTCTCCCCGACGGAGAAGTCGATGGTCCGGTCAAGCGCGTCGCGGAGATTGAGCTGGCCGTTGACGGTGTTTTCCCAGGTGGGGGCGTTGGCGTCTTCGAAGTCGGCCAGCCAGACCTTGGCGCCGGAGTTCAGTGCGTTGATCGTCATCTTCCGGTCGACCGGGCCGGTGATCTCCACGCGGCGGTCCTCCAGACCGGGCGCGGGCGGGGCGACGTGCCACTCGGACTCGCGCACGTGCCTGGTCTCGGGCAGGAAGTCGAGGGTGCCGCCCGCGGACAGCTCCGCCTGACGGTCCTGGCGGGCCTGGAGCAGTTCCAGGCGCCGGTCGTTGAACTCGCGCTGGAGGGTGGCCACGAAGGCCAGTGCCTCCGGCGTGAGGATCTCGTCAAAGCGGTCCTGGCCGGGGCCACTGATCTCAACGCCGTCCATGAGCCCTCTTTCCGTATCGTGGAAAATCGTTTCTGAACTGTGGAATAGACGCTACTTGACGGCCGGTTCCCGGTCAAAGGCAGGGTCCCCCTCAGGGCTCGCTCGGGGAATTCCCCGATGATCCGGGGGATGTAGTGGGAGACAGTTGGATCAGCGCCTCCCGGTAGAGGGAGAGGACGGACAAGTCATGAATGGGAAGTGGAGACTTCCCGGAAAGTCGAGGATCGGGCGCATGAAGAGGAACACGATCGTCGCCGGTGGGCTGTTGGGGGCGGTTTTCATGCTCTCGGGATGCGAGTTCGCCCTGGACTTCCGCGACCGGCAGCAGGACGTCGTCTCCTACGACGTCACCGGCAGGGTGACGGCCCTGGACGTCGCCACTGGCTCGGGCGACATCGTGGTCACCGAGTCGGACCGGCAGGCCGTCCACGTGACCGAGACCATCCACTGGCGCGGCGGCGACAGGCCCACCACCGAGCACCCGGTGGACGGTGGCACGCTCACCCTGCGGCACCGCTGTGACGGGCCGAGCTGCTCGGTCGACTACAAGGTCGAGATCCCGCCTGGTCTGACGGCCAAGCTCGACACCGGTTCCGGCACCATCACGCTGCGCGGGCTGACCGGGGGAGTACACGCCGAGAGCGGCTCCGGCGACGTCGAGGCGGGAAACCTGGGGTCCAAGCAGTTCACCGCCGACACCGGCTCCGGCGAGGTCGAGGCGAAATTCACGGTCATGCCCGAGAGGGTGGAGATCGAGACCGGTTCCGGCGACGTGGCCGCCTACCTTCCCAAGGGCAGCTACGACGTGACCACCGAGACCGGTTCCGGCGACGAGACCGTGGAGGTGGTCAGGGACCCCTCGGCGCCGCACAAGATCACGCTGAGGACCGGTTCCGGCGACGCCCGGGTCCTGCTCTCCTGAACCGGGCACCGACCCCGGCACCGCGCCGCTCGGCGGACGGAGCGGTGATAACCAGGTGATGACGGAGCGGTTCCCGTGGCACCATCGGGGGGAAGAGACCCGGGGTGTTCGGGCGTTCACTCATATGAGAAGAACGCATACGGACCCACCATCTGAATGGAGCGACGACATAGACACTCGTGAGCCGCTGGACATCGATCGATTCGACGACCTGCTGGACACCGGCGAGATGGATCTGGCCGAGCGCCAGGCACTGCGCCGGGTGGCGGGCCTCTCCACGGAGCTGGAAGACGTCACCGAGGTCGAATACCGCCAGCTGCGACTTGAGCGGGTCGTCCTGGTCGGCGTCTGGACCTCCGGTACGGCGATCGACGCCGAAAACTCCCTCCTGGAGCTCAAGCTCCTCGCCGAGACCGCGGGTTCACAGGTGCTGGAGGGATTGATCCAGCGCCGCCAGAAGCCCGACACGGCGACCTACATCGGTTCGGGCAAGGCGCAGGAGCTCGCCGACATCGTCTCCGCCACCGGTGCCGACACCGTGGTGTGCGACGGTGAGCTGAGCCCCGGCCAGCTTCGCCAGCTCGAGGAGACGGTCAAGGTCAAGGTCATCGACCGGACCATGCTGATCCTCGACATCTTCGCCCAGCACGCCAAGAGCCGCGAGGGCAAGGCCCAGGTCGAGCTCGCGCAGCTCAACTACCTCCTGCCGCGCCTGCGAGGCTGGGGTGGCAACCTGTCCCGCCAGGTCGGTGGGCGCGCCGCGGGCGGCGTCGGCATGGGCGGTCGCGGTCCCGGTGAGACCAAGATCGAACTGGACCGTCGCCGGATCCGCGAGCGGATGGCCAAGCTGCGCCGCCAGATCGGCGAGATGACCACCGCCCGCGAGACCAAGCGGGCCCGACGCCTGCAGCGCGAGGTCCCCGCCGTGGCCATCGCCGGATACACCAACGCGGGCAAGTCCTCGCTGCTGAACCGGCTGACCGGCGCCGGAGTGCTGGTCGAGGACGCCCTGTTCGCCACGCTCGACCCGACGGTCCGCAGGGCGCACACGCCCGACGGCCGCCTGTTCACGCTGGCCGACACGGTCGGGTTCGTCCGGCACCTGCCGCACCAGCTCGTCGAGGCGTTCCGCTCCACGCTTGAGGAGGTCGGCGATGCCGACCTGATCCTGCACGTGGTCGACGGCTCGCACCCCGACCCCGAGTCGCAGCTCGTCGCGGTACGTGAGGTGTTCGCCGACATCGAGGGCGTCCGCGACATCCCGGAGATCGTGGTCATCAACAAGGCCGACGCCGCCGACCCGGTGGTGCTGGCCCAGCTGACCGCGCGGGAGAAGCACACGGTCGTGGTCTCGGCCCGCACGGGCGCCGGGATCGACGAGCTGAGGGCAGTGATCGAGCGGGAGCTGCCCCGGTTCGACCAGGAGGTCAGGCTTCTGGTGCCGTACGAGCGCGGCGACCTGATCTCCAGAGCGCACGGGGAGGGCGAGGTCCTCGGCATCGAGCACACCGAGGACGGCACGGTGCTGCACGCCAGGGTTCTGCCCGGCCTCTTCGCCGAGCTGGAGAAGACCGCCAAGCCGGTCGAGACCGTCTGATCGGTTCCTTCCGCCGTACCGCCTCCCGAGGCGGTACGGCGGCGTCCTTACTCACCTCTCGCGGCGGAACATGACCAGCGCCACGTCGTCTTCCCTGGCGCCGAACCTCTCGATCAGCCGGTCGCAGAAGGCCTCCAGATCCTCCTCCACCTCCTCGGCCAGGTGCTGTACGATCTCCAGGCTCTCGTCGAGCAGCTTGTCGCGGTCCTCGATGAGTCCGTCGGTGAACATCAGCACCGAGCCTCCCTCCGGCACGTTCACCCGGTCGACCCGGTAGCTCTCCTCGGCCACGCCCAGCAGGAGATTGCCCATGCGGTGGTAGTGGGCCCGTCCGTCGGCGATGAGAAGAGGCGGGATGTGCCCCGCGTTGGCGACCTCCATCTCCCCGGTCACCGGGTCGAGCAGGAGCAGGCAGACGGTGGCGGTCATACCCGGGTGGTAGCGCCGCAGCACGTCGTTGAGCAGGGCCATCGACGTGCCGAGATCCGAGGTGCCGATGATGGAGGCGCGCAGCGCGTGGCGCAGTTCCGCCATGACGGTGGCGGCCAGCAGCGAGTGTCCCTGGACGTCGCCGATGGCGATGAGCACCCGCTCGCCCAGCCGCAGGACCTCGTAGAAGTCGCCGCCGACCTCGACGTTGTCGACCGCCGGCTGGTACCGCCAGCTGATCGTGAGCCCGGGGACCTCGGGAATCCGCGCCGGCAGCAGGCTGCGCTGCAGGGTGATGGCGATCGCGTGCTCCTCGGCGTACGCCCGGAGCGCGTCCACGGCGAGGGCGAGGGCCTGGCCGAGCTGGCGCAGCACGTTGGACTCGTCGGCGTCGAGCGGCGGGACCCCGTCCACCCCGAGGTAGACGGGAGGCCTGCCCAGCTTGGTGCGGCAGACCACGACCGAGGCGTCGCCGCTGATCTTCGTGTCGGGCAGCATCCCCGTCCACTTGGCGGTGGGGACCGTGAAAACTTGGGTTCCCGCGGCATCGCCCAGGGACATCGCGCCCAGCCTGGTCAGCGTCTCCGGCGTCGCGATCTTGGCGACGGCGGCTTTCTCCGGAGGTACGGCGGTGAACCTGCGGATCCGGCCATCGGGAAGCAGCGCGAGCGTGCTCCCCCGCCGCTCCAGGATTCGGGAGGCCCCCTCGACGGCCGTGCTGAGGAGCTCGTCGAAGGTCTCGGCGGAGTTCATCGAGAGCGTGACCTCGGTGAGAGCGGCAAGCCGCCGGGCCATCAGTTCGGCGCGCTGCCGGGCGCGGTAGTAGCGCAGCGTGGCCTCGACCGTCGCGGCGAACTCGTCAGGCTCGACCGGCTCGGCCAGGTAGGCGTCGGCTCCGCGTTCGAGCCCCTGGGCGCGGTCGGCCGGGGTGATCGCCGCTCCGGAGATCTGGATGACCGGTATCGACGACGTCGCCGCGTCGGCCTTGATCTGCTCGCAGACCTCGTAGCCGCTGATGTCGGGCAGTCGTACGTCGAGGACGACCAGGTCCGGCTGGAGCTCCCTGACCTTGGTGAGCGCCTCCAGGCCGCCGGTGGCCTGCACGACCTGGTGTCCCGAGCGGCGCAGCCAGCTCGACAGGATGTACAGCTTGGTCGGGGTGTCGTCCACGACCAGCACCGTCGCTCCGTCGCTACCCATGGGCGTGTCCCAGAGCGCTTCCGATCGCCTCCAGCAGGGTGTCACGACGGAGCCCCTGCTTGGAGATCACTACGGGGGCTCCCTCCGGGGCCTGCCGCGACGTGGCGACGGTCACGATGACCACCGGTATTCCGCGCAGTCGCTCGTCGTCGGCCATCCGCGACATCAGCGCGGTGCCGTCCAGACGGGGCATCAGCAGGTCCACCAGCGCGAGGTCGGGCGGGTTCGCGGCCATCGCCTCCAGCGCGCTCAGCCCGTCGGAGGCCTCGTCGATGTGCGCGGTGAAACCGGTGAGCATCCGCCGTACCGTGGCGCGGAACTCCGCGTCGTCGTCCACGACGAGCAACCGGCCGACCATCGGGGCCTCGTCGCTCCGGTAGGGCAGTCTCAAGGTGGCCGTGGTTCCGGATCCCGCGGTGCTGGTCAGCTGCAGTCCGCCGCCCAGGGCCTCGGCCAGCCTGCGGGCGTACGGCAGGCCGAGCCCGGTGCCCTTGGTCCGCGCCTGGATCTTCCCCGGCACCTGGAAGAACTCCTCGAAGACGCGTTCCAGGTGCTCCTCGGGCACGCCTATCCCCGTGTCGGTCACGGTGAAGACCAGGTCGTGGGTGGCGGCGTCGATGCTCACCGTCAGCTTGACCTCGCCCCGCTCGGTGAACTTCAGCGCGTTGGAGAGCAGGTTCCGCAGGATACGGGTGAGCATCACCTCGTCCACCATCATCTCCAGCGGTGTCTGCGGGATCTCCACCGTGAGCGTCACCTCGTCGTTGCCGCTGGTGGGGTGGAGCGTCATGCGCAGCCGTTCCGCCAGCGCCACCAGGTCGACCATGGAGGGCTGGGGATCGAGCCGCCCGGCCTCGGCCTTCGCCATGTCGAGCAGCTCGCTCACCAGCGCCAGAAGCGTCTGCGCCGAGGAGCCGATGAGGTTTATCTGGTGGAGCTGCTCGGCGGCCAGGGGTTCCCCGCCGGGTCCCACCAGGAGACGGACCAGGCCGATGATCGAGTTGAGCGGGGTGCGCAGCTCATGGCTGACCGTGGCCCAGAACCTGTTCTTCGCCTCGCCCGCCGCCCTGAGCTGCGTGGACTTCTCGTCCAGCTCGGCATAGAGCGCCACGACGCCGCGGTTGGTCTCTTCCAGTTCTTCGGACAGCTGGTTGTAGAGCGCCAGCACTCCCTGGTTGGTCTCCTGTAATTCGCTGTTGAGCTGCAGGACCTCCTCCAGGGTCTCGGCGAGCTCGCGGTTCTGCAGGCGCAGCTCGTCGAGGGCGGTGGTGGGCGCCGCGGCGGCGAGTACGGCGCGTATCTCCTCTGCCGAGAGCCTCGGCTTGCGGCCCTGCGGGAGCCGTTTGACCATGCTTATTCTTCCCTCGGCGGGATCGACCTCGATGAGATCGACGAGACGCCCCGCCAGCGTCACGCCGTCCGATGGGCTGAAACCGGTCTTCGCCGAGAAGCCAATGGTGATGAGCAGGGCGTCCCGCTCCAGTCGGAAGGCGATGGAGGCTTCGATCTCGGCGTCGAGAAGTTCCCTGCCGATCTCGCTCAGCGCGGTGGCCACCCGGATCTGGTCCTGGGCCTCCAACCCGACGCTCTCCGCCACCTCGCGGCCGAGCCTGCGCATGGCGAAGACGTCCTGGTCGCCCCGGACACCGACCCTGATCAGCTCGTCCCCGGTCATGCGCCCGGCCTGACGGCGACCACGCAGGCGTCGTCCCTGCGGGTACCGGCGTCGCGCAGCAGCGTGCCGGCGACGACGGAGGGGAGGCGCGTGACGAGCCCGGGGTAGGAGGTGATGTCCCAGCGCTCGGACAGTCCGTCGGAGTGGAGCAGGACGACGCTGTGCCGTGGCACGGTGTACTCGTACTGGCGCAGGGTCCTGGCCTTGTGGCCGGCGATGCCCGGCACCGAGATCATCCCCTGACGGCCGTCGCCGCGGGCGATCCAGGCGGAGATGTTGCCGAGGCCGGCGAAGCTCACCGTGCCCGCGGCACCGTCGATCCGGGCCACGGCGACGGCGCCGCCCCTGGTGTGGCTCAGGCCGGTGTGGATGCGCTCCAGGACGGTGACCGGTGCGAGGTCCGCGTGCCGCAGGAACAGGCGCACCGCCTCCTGTGAGGCGTGGGCGGCGGCGGGGCCGTGCCCGAGCCCGTCGCAGAGCATCACGGTCATCGTGGCGCCGGTCTCGGTGACCACGAAGGCGTCTCCGCAGACGTGTTCCTCACCGATCGGGCGCGTCAGGCCGCTCACCTGGGACGGAGGCAGCGGAGCGCCCTGCGCGACGAAGTACATGCCGAGCACGGTTCCCCGGCCGGGCACGGAGTGAACCTCGTATCCGCTGGCCATCCGGGCGATGCCCCCCAGCCCGATGCCGAGCGTGCCCGTCGTGGAGTAGCCGTCGCGCAGGGCGCGGGAGACATCGTGCATCCCCGGCCCCCGGTCGATCGCGAGGACCTCGACCGCCGAGTCCAGTTCGGGATGCGGCCGGATCAGCATGACCCCCTCGACCGCGTGCTTCACCAGGTTCGACGCGGCCTCGCTCACCGCCACGGCGACCCGCCCGGTGTCCTCCTCGCCGAATCCCCGGATCTCGGCGAGTGCCACGGCGGTACGGCGGAGCGCGCCGATCGCACTGGCGTCCTCGGCGCGTACCCAGACGTCGGGCTGCGAGCGGATCAACGTGCCCATTTCGTCACCGTGATCAGCGTGCCCTCGCCAGGGGTCGATTCCAGGGCGAATTCGTCGACCAGACGGCGGGAGCCGCTGAGGCCGAGACCGAGGCCGTTACCCGTGGTCCACCCGTCGGTCAGCGCCTGCTCGATGTCCGGGATGCCGGGCCCGTTGTCGCTGAAGGTCATCCGTAGGCCCCGCCGTACACCCTTGTGCACGACCTCGACCCGCACCTGTCCTCCTCCCGCGTAGACCAGGGCGTTGCGGGCCAGCTCGCTGGCCGCGGTCACCACCTTGGTCTGGTCGACCAGGGACAGGCCAACGTTCACGGCGACGGTCCTGACGCGCTGGCGGACCAGCACGACGTCGCCGTTGACGTTGATGGGCAACTCCTCTGCGCTTGTCACCAGGCGGCCGCGGAGGTCTGGGAGCTTTCGATCTGGTTCAGCAGCGCGACGCCCTTCTCCAGATTGAGCGCCGTGCGCACGCCACCGAGGGAGAGGCCGAGTTCGACGAGGGTGATCGCCACCGCCGGGCGCATGCCGACGACGATCGTCTCGGCGTCGAGCATGCGGGAGATCGCCGCGATGGTGGCCAGCATCCGGCCGATGAAGGAGTCGACGATCTCCACGGCGGTGATGTCGATGATCACTCCTCGCGCGCCGGTCGCGACCACCTTCTCGGAGAGGTCCTCCTGGAGCGCGAGCACGCTCATATCCTGCAGGTCGATCTGGATGGAGACGATCAGGATGTCGCCGAGTTTGAGGATGGGCACGCGTTCCATCAGGCCTCCACCGTCCGTACGGCGATACGGGACTGCCCGCCGTTGACGACCTTGACGCCGCTCGCCCGCAACGTGTGGGCCAGCGCGTCGGCGAGCGTGGCCTTGGTCACGATGTCGCCGAACTCGATGCCGAGGGTGACGATGGTGTGGGCGATCTGCGGGCGGATGCCGGAGATCACGCACTCGGCGCCCATCAGCCGGGCCGCCACCACGGTCTTGAGCAGGTGCTGCGCGACCTCGGTGTCCACGGCCGGCACCCCGGTGATGTCGATGACCGCGTGCTCGGAGCCGGTGTCGACGAGCGTCTGCAGCAGCTTCTCCATGACGACCTGTGTCCTGGCCGAGTCGAGCGTGCCGACCAGCGGCACCGCGACGATGCCTTCCCAGAGCTTGACCACCGGGGTGGACAGCTCCAGTAGCTGCTCCGCCTGGTCAATGATGATCTTCTCCCTGGCCGCCGCGTAGCTCTCCACGGTGAAGAGCCCGAGGTCGTCGATTACCCGGGAGAACCAGATGAAACCTCGCAGGGCATCGGGGGAGCCGTCCTCCTCGGCCGTCTCGTAGAGCGCCTCCTTCAGGCCGAACACCACGATCGCGGTCTCAGTCGGGGTGAACCCCTGGCGGGCGCGGTCGCGGGACAGCTCGGCGAGGAGGCCGTGCAGGTCGCTGAGGTCGCCGGAGCCTTCGAACGACTGACGCAGCGCCTGGTAGAGATCACGTAGCTGGTCGACCAACCCTCCGCGATCCACCTGGCTGCCGGTGGCGGAGATGGCGATCTCAAGCCAGCGCTTGAGGACGCGGTCCTCGTGCTCCTGGAGAAGTGCTTCGATGCGACGCCGACCGGCGTCCGCAGGGACAGACAAGGCGACTCCTATACGTGTGACCTGGGGACAACTCGCAGGAAAGGCTACCCGCAGTGTCCTGCCCATGGCCTTTTCCGGGATTTGACGGGTGGATCGTGACCGGGAGCCGGGATGTCGAGCCGTCGCCCCGGGTGCTCTCACGGTGACGCGACGGCCCGTCGCCGAGGTGGAGGCGGTCAAGGATCACGGTCCGAGCCTCCCGATTATCAGCCTAGGTTGATCGCGAATCGCGTTTCAACGACGGGGCTTGCGCTGGACGGCTCCCTGAGATGCACTGTGATTGCGAAAGCGTACAAAAGCCGCGAAAGCCGCAGTGGTCGGCCGGGGTTTAGATTGCTACCATAAGGCAAATCTAGCGAGATGTTATGACGCAAGTTGCTCTGGTGACTACTGTTACGGACGATGAAGAAGTAGTCTGAGCTGTGGAAAGGTGCTCAACGTCACGCGTGACCGCCGAGCCGGCGGGCGAGGTGCGGTCGCGGTGAGGCGGCGTTCTTCCCAATTAGCCTGTACAGCGGGCTGACTTGTGAAATAACGTAACTGAACTGAAATCGCCCGATCATGATCTCGGCGATACTGTCGCCGCACAACAGATACGCGGATGAGAGCAGGAGACCCCCGATGCCGTCCGGAGTCACAGCGGGCTTGAAGGGCACGGTGCCCGGCAGTGTCAGGGGCGACTCGTCCCGTCCGGGTGTGGTCCTCCTCCAAGCGTCTTCCCCTGAACACAAGGCGGTGATGCGATGACGGTCCGCCTTCTGACCAACATCGGCCGGCTCTGGACCGGAAACGATGTGTTCAGCAACGCGGCGATCCTCGTTCACAACGACAGGATCGCCTGGGTCGGCCGAGCCGCGGACCTGCCGCAGAGCGTGCCCGGGGTCGTCGACGACATCGTCGACGTCGACCACGTCGAGAACCTGGGCGGCGCGCTGGTCACCCCCGGCCTGATCGACGCGCACACCCACCCGGTCTACGCGGGCAACCGCTACGCCGAGATGGCGATGCGCTCCGGTGGTTCCACCCCCTCCGCGATCACCGCGGCGGGCGGCGGCATCGGTTCCACCGTGACGGTCACCCGGGGCACCGATCCCTGGACGCTCTGCAACGGTGTCCGTGAGCGGCTCCGGGACTGGCTGCTCAGCGGCACCACCACCATCGAGGCCAAGACCGGCTACCACCTCACCCGCGACGGCGAACTCGCCGACGTGCGGCTCCTGCGCGAGCTGGAGAAGGAGCCGATGATGCCGCGGGTGCACGTGACCTTCATGGCCGCGCACGTCGTCCCGCCCGAATACTTCGGCCGCCAGCGCGACTACGTCGAGGCCGTGGGCTCCTGGTGCGCCGACGCCGCGGCGGCGGGGGCCGACAGCGTCGACGTCTACTGCGACGAGGGGCACTTCACCGCGGAGGAGGCCCGCTGGGTCCTGGCCTCCGGGCGCAACGTCGGCCTGCAGCCCCGCGTGCACGCCGGCGCGTACACCCGCAGGGGCGCCGTCCAGCTCGCCGCCGAACTCGGCTGCGCCTCCGCCGACCTGCTTCACCACACCACCGACGAGGACATCGCGATCCTGGCCCGCTACGGAGTCCCCGCCGTGGTCTGCCCCGGAACCGCCCTCCAGCGTGGCAGCCTGCCTCCCGTCCGCCGGATGCTCGCCCAGGGGGTCACCGTGGCCCTCGGCAGCGATCACAACCCGGGCCACTGCGGCATCACCTCGATGTCACTGGTCATCAGCCTCGCGGTGGCGGCCTTCGGTATGAGCGTCGGCGACGCTCTTCGCGCCGCCACCCTCGGCGGTGCCACGGTCCTGGGGGCTTCCGACCGCGGTGTTCTCGCCCCGGGTCGCCTCGCCGACATCGTCCAGTGGGACGCCGACCACGAGGGCGCCTTCGCCTGGGCCTTCGGCCTCAAGCCCCGCCGGGTCTGGCGTGGAGGCACCCCCGTCCAGTAGGTCCGATGTCCGTGACTCCGCCCTTCTTCGTCTGATCTTCTCCGAGTAACCTCTGGACATGTCGCCATCGGTCGCCGTCGTCACCGACTCCACCGCCTACCTTCCGCGAGAGCGGGTCTCCCGCCTGGGCATCATCGTGGTACCGCTCCAGGTGGTCGTGGGAGGCAGGTCGCTCGACGACAGGGCGCTGGACGACGTGCCCGGGGAGCGGGCTCCGGTGACGACCTCCAGGCCCGCCCCGCGGCGTTTCGCGGACGCCTACGACCAGGCGGCGGCCCGGGGCGCGACCGGCATCGTCTCCATCCACCTGTCGGCGGAGATGTCCGGCACGGTCGAGGCCGCCCGCGCGGGAGCCGAGGATTCACCGGTTCCGGTCGACGTCATCGACAGCAGGTCCATCGGCATGGGCCTGGGATTCCCCGTCCTCGCCGCCGCGGGTGCCGCCGCCGCGGGCGCGACCCGGACGGAGGTGGCGGATGCCGCCCGCCGCCGCGCGGAGTCGATCCGCAGCTTCTTCTACGTCGACACCCTGGAGTACCTGCGCAGGGGAGGCCGGATCGGCGCGGCGGCGACCCTTCTCGGCTCGGCATTGATGATCAAACCGATCCTGCACATCCGTGACGGCGCGATCGTTCCCCTGGAGAAGGTCCGTACGGCGAGCCGGGCCATCGCCCGTCTCGAGGATCTCGCGGTCGAGGCCGCGGGCACCGCCCCGGTGGAGGTCGCCGTCCAGCATCTCGGAGCAGCGGCCCGTGCCGAGGCGCTGGCGGCGCGCCTGCCCCGGCGCATCCCCGCACTCGTCGAGGTCACAGTCGTCGAGGTCGGTTCGGTCGTCGGTGCCCACGTCGGCCCCGGGATGCTCGGTATCACCGTCTCCTTCCCGCCCTCCTGACACCCGTGGGCGGGACGCCGTCCACAACCTGACCGCGTGGCTGGCCGGATATCCACAGAACGGTGTTCGGCGAGGATGTTCCCGGTGCCGCCCCGTAGCGTCCTGCGGGTGCGGACCACAGGCCAGAACATCGAGCGGTTCCGGGCCGAGTCGCGGCTGCGGATCCTGACAGGGCGTGGATCACCTGCCGCCGTGCCCCTCCCGCGCGGGTCGGCCGACCTGCTCGCTCTGCCGCGGCCCAACGATCGGTTCTCGCCGTTCCGGCCGGCAAGCCCTGCCGATCCGGGAGATCCGCTCCCTCACGGGGAGGACGAGGCCGTTCCGCCCTGTTCGGCGGGGGATGCGTGGGCCGGTGGGCGGGGTCGGCCGCAGGATGTCGCCTCCCTCGACGGTCCCGCCGCGCGTGTGCGTTCCATGCCGTCTCCCCCGGCCTTCGAGGCGCTGCGCAAGGTCGTGGCCGCACAGGGACAGGCTCTCGGTCCGGACAGGCCGGGGTTGCGCCTCCTGCTGCTCGTCGCCCTGACGGCCGCCGTCGCCGGCGGCGTGTACGCCTGGAGATCCCAGCCGGAGCCCGAGCCGCTGGCCCCGCCGGCGCCGATCTCCGGGACTCCGCCGCCGGAGCCTGGTAATGCCGCACGGCTCCGGCCCGCGCCGGCCACCGAGCTGACGGTTCACGTGACCGGAAAGGTCCGTCGCCCCGGGGTGATCACATTGCCCGGAGGTTCCCGGGTCGCCGACGCGGTCCGGGCGGCCGGGGGCGTTCGGGGGGCGGCCGCCACGGGTTCGCTCAACCTGGCGCGCAGGCTCGTCGACGGCGAGCAGATCGTCGTCGGCTCGGCCGGCCCCGCCGCCGCGGCGGCACCCGCCCCGATGGATCCGGCGGACCCCGCCACCGCCGTCGTCGACCTCAACACGGCCACGATCGAGCAGCTCGAAGGGCTGCCGGGCGTGGGCGAGGTGCTCGCCCGGCGCATCACCGAGTACCGCGCCGCCCATGGCGGTTTCCGCGCCGTTGAGCAACTCCGCGACGTGAGCGGCATAGGCGACCGTAAGTACGCCGAGATGCGCGACAGGGTCCGGGTGTGATCCGCAGGTCGGGGAGGGCGGTCGGGATGCGAGCCGGCCCGGTCGTCGAGGTCGGGCGCGCCGGGGCCACCGAGAGCCCTGACGGTTCCGGTGCTCCCGGGAAGGCCGGTGGTGTCAGGGATTCCGGAAAGGGGCGGGGCGCGCATGCCGCGCATCTGCTCCTGCCCGCGGCGGCATCGTGGGTGATCGCCCTGGTCCTGCTGGGCTGTCCGGCGGCGACGGGTGCCGTGGTGGCCGGTCTGCTGGCCGTGGGTGCCCTGGCCGTGGCTGTTCTGGTCCGGGCGGGGAGGGCGGCGGGCCGGCGTAACGCGGTGATCGCGGTCCTGGGGTGCGCGGCCGCGGTGGCCGGGTCGGTGGCCCTCCGGGTGCACGCGGCCGGTACGGGACCGGTCGCCGAGCTGGCCGGAAGGCATGCCTCGGCAGTGGCGGAGGCGGTGGTGACCGACGACCCCCGGGAGGTGGCCCGGCGTGGCGGGCTGTTCCGGCGGGAGAGCTTCGTGGTGCCCGCCCGGGTCGAGTCGGTCGGGACGGGAGCGGACAGGGTGAGGCTGCGGGCTCCGGTGCTGCTTTTCGTCTCCGGCGCGGAGTGGCGTTCGCTGCTGCCCAGCCAGCGGGTCGAGGTCAGCGGGCGCTTCGGCCCGGCGGACCCCGGTGAGCTGCTCGCGGCGGTGGTGCTGGTCAGAGGGGCGCCGCGAGTCCTGAGCGGACCCTCCTGGGAGCAACGCGCGGCCGGAGCGCTCAGATCGGGGCTGAGGAAGGCGGCCGAGGTGTTGCCGCCGGCGCAGCGCGGGCTGCTGCCCGGCCTGGTGGTCGGTGATGTGTCCCGGATGGACGACCAGGTCAGAGCCGACTTCAAGGCGGCCGGCCTCAGCCACCTGCTCGCCGTCTCCGGGGCCAACCTCGCCGTCGTGGCCGGTGCGGCGGTCGCGGTGGCCAGGACGGCCGGTCTGCCACTCGCGGCGCGGGCGGTGCTGGCGATCTCGGCCATGGTCGCCTTCTCGGTCGTCGCCCGGCCCTCGCCCAGTGTGCTCAGGGCTCTCCTGATGGGCGGGGTCGCCGCCGTGGCACTCGGTACGGGCCGCTCGCGCGACGGCGTCGCGGCTCTGGCGGCGACGGTTCTGGGACTGATCTTCTTTGTCCCCGACCTCGCCCGCTCCTACGGCTTCGCCCTGTCGGTCTTCGCCACCGCGGGCATTCTGGTCCTCGCACCGCGCTGGCGCGACCGGCTCTCGGCCCGAATGCCCCGATGGGCCGCGGAGGCGATCGCCGTGGCCGCCGCCGCCCAGGCCGCCGTCACCCCCGTCCTGGTGCTCATGTCCGGGCAGCTCGCACCGGTGGCGATCCCGGCCAACCTGCTCGCGGGCCCGGCCGTGGCCCCGGCCACCCTGCTCGGCTTCGTGGTGGCGCTGGTCGCCCCCCTGCACATGGGGCTCGCTCAGCTGCTGGTCCGGCCGGCGGGTCTGGCCACCGGATGGATCATCGAGGTGGCCGGGCACACCGCCGGGCTCCCGTGGGGCGTGCTCCCGTGGCCGGGCGGCGTCACCGGGCTGCTCCTGCTGGCCGCTGCCGTCCCGCTCGCCGTGCTGGTGCTGCGGCACCGGAGGATACGCCTGATCGCCCTGGCGGCCGTCGCCGGCCTGGTTCTCGCCGTGACGGTGGCCGCGCCGATCGTGGCTCGCTGGCCGCCTCGCGGATGGTTGCTGGTGGCCTGCGATGTCGGCCAGGGAGACGCGCTGCTGGTCGCGGCAGGGCCCGGGCGAGCCGTGGTGGTGGACGCGGGGCCCGATCCCGTCCGGGTGGACCGCTGTCTGCGTTCCATGGGAGTCGAGGAGGTGCCGCTGGTCATCCTCACCCATCCGCACCTCGACCATGTGGGAGGGCTCGACGGTGTCTTCCGCGGGCGGGCGGTGGGAGCGGTGCTGGTGACCCCGCGCGGCACCGGAGACGACGCCGGGGAGCATGAGGGGGCGAGGCTGAGCGAGGATCTCGCCCGCCGCCGCGTGGCCGAGTGGGCGGCGAGTCCGGGGGCGAGCTGGCGGTTCGGGCCCTCCGAGCTGACGGTCATCGGCCCGGTGGCCGAGGTGTCCCGGACCGGTGCGGGGAAGGGGGCGGCCGTCAACAACGCCAGCGTCGTGGTGCATGTTCGCTGGGCCGCGGGGTCGGCTCTGCTCAGCGGCGACATCGAGACCGAGGCCCAGGCGGAGCTGCTCCGCAGGGGCCTGCCGCGCGCCGAGATCCTCAAGGTTCCGCATCACGGATCCGGCAGGTACGACCCGGCCTTCTTCGCCGCCATCGGTGCTCGTGCCGCCCTCATCAGTGTGGGGGCGGACAACGACTACGGCCATCCCGCGCCGTCGACCCTGGCCACGCTGTACCGGCTCGGTGTGCGCGTCCACCGGACGGACCTGTCGGGAGACCTCGCCGTGGTGGACAGCGGGGGAGCCCTGTCCGTCATTCCCCGAAGGAGCGCTCCGGCCGGAGGGGCTCCGGTACGGGACTAGGACGTGACCTTGGCCGGGCGGCGGAACTCGGTGTCCACGTCGGCGGCGTAGACCGACCGGCTGCAGCGCGCGCAGCGGTACATGATCGGGCCCTCGTCGAGGGACGTTCCGCAGCGCGGGCAGGCGTGGCGGCGAATGGTGGAGTTCGTCATGGTTTTCACCTCCTGTGAGGTTCCCAGGGTGCCTCAGGGCACCTGCATTTCGATTGCGAACGACTTGCCGATGCCCCTCCCGTCACCGGGACGTGGCATGCTGCTCGGCATGGCGGCAACCGATCCGGCACCCGTGATCCTGATACTCGGCGACGAGGAACTGCTGGCCGACCGCGCGGTGAGTGAGGTGACCTCGGCGGCCAGGGCGGCCGACCCGACCGCCGAGGTGCACGATCTCCCCGGCGCGAAGATGGAGCCCGGGGAGCTCACCCGTATGACGTCGCCCTCGCTGTTCGGCGACAGGTCCGTGGTGGTCGTCCGCTCGGCCCAGGACCTCGGCAAGGACGTCATCGCCGAAGTCGTCTCCTATGCGGCTCACCCGGCCGAGGAGACCGTGCTGATCCTCGTCCATCCGGGGGGCGTCAAGGGGAAGGCGCTGGTCGACGGGGTCAAGAAAGCCGGGGCGCAGGTGGTCCCGGTCACCAAAATGACCAAACCGGCCGAGCGGCTGGCGTTCGTCAAGGCGGAGCTGAAACGGGCCGGGCGCACCATCGGGGCGGACGCCGCCGCCGCGCTCCTCGACGCCGTGGGCAACGACCTGCGCGAGCTCGCCGCCGCCTGCAGCCAGCTCGCCTTCGACAC
The DNA here is from genome assembly GCF_040675205.1 of Streptosporangium sp. NPDC049644. NCBI lineage: Bacteria > Bacillati > Actinomycetota > Actinomycetes > Streptosporangiales > Streptosporangiaceae > Streptosporangium > Streptosporangium sp. NPDC049644. The sequence goes on from NZ_JBFAOJ010000007.1 coordinate 121,859, forward strand.
CCCCGGCAAGGCGATCGACGAGGCCGCAGTGGCGCGCTACCACCGGGGCAGGGCCGAGGTCAGCGGGTTCACCGTGGCCGACTCGGCAGTCGAGGGGCGCCTGGGCGAAGCCCTGGAACAACTGCGCTGGGCCCTGGCGACCGGTACGGCACCGGTCCTGCTGGTGAGCGCGCTCGCCGGAGGTCTGCGCTCGCTGGCGAAGGTGGGCGGTGCGCCCCGCAACCTGAGGGGCGGTCAACTCGCCGGTCGGCTCGGCATGCCGCCCTGGAAGATCGAACGGGTTCAGCGGCAGCTGAACGGCTGGGGGCCCGAAGGCCTCGCCCGCGCGATCCAGGCCGTCGCCACCGCCGACGCTCAGGTGAAGGGCGGCGGCGCCGACCCCGCGTACGCGCTGGAGCACATGGTCCAGACCGTGGTCGCCAGCCGCACCGGACGCTAGCCGGGCAGGGAGACGCTCGGCCCCGCGGTTGTCCGCAGCGGTGCGCCAAGCGTCACGGGCGGTTGAAACGCAAGAACGCCGCACCCCGTGAGGGGGGCGGCGTCCGCGAAACCTGGAACTACTTGGCGGCCGTCGACAGGGCGGCGGCGCGCTGGGCGATCGCCGACTTGCGGTTGGCGGCCTGGTTCTTGTGGATGACGCCCTTGCTGGCAGCCTTGTCCAGCTGACGGGCGGCGGCGCGCTGGAGCACAGCGGCCTGCTCGACGTCACCCTGGTCGGCGGCCTCGCGGAACTTGCGGATGGCCGTCTTCAGGGAAGACTTGACAGCCTTGTTACGCAGCCGGGCCTTCTCGTTCTGCCGGTTGCGCTTGATCTGGGACTTGATGTTCGCCACGAAGAAGCCTCGGTGAATGTCGTTGGATGGGGCGCGCGGGCAGAGAGGGCGCGCCACACGCAGTTGACTAGGCTACCAACTGCCGAGGTCGTCGCTCAAATCGACAGGCCGGGCAGAGGGATGCCCGATCAGTTTAGCGTGTGATTTTGATCGCTCGGACCGTAATCCTCACGGCTTGAACCAGAACTTGTCGTACTCGGCCCAGTCCTCCTTGGTGGCGGCGAAGTCGACGTAGATCGCCAGCCCGAACCGCTCACGGCGCTTGCCGTACGAGGTCAGCGCCAGCCGGGCACCCCTGGCCGCGTTCTCGACGCTCTCGGCCTCGTCGGCCCATGGGGCGTCGTGATCGTGGTAGGCGGGGGCGCCGATCAGCACCGTCTTCTCCTCGGGGACGAGTTCCAGCGCCAGCGTGCTCTGCCGCACGACGTAGCCGCCGTAGACGGCGGGGAAGGGGAGATATGAGTCGTAGGTCATGATCGCTACCTGGTCGGTAAGGTTCACCACCTGGCGGAAGTAGTCGGGCGACCAGTACTTGTCACGACCGAGGGCGGCGCGTGCGACCGGGCGGACGAGCGGGAACGGCTCGATCTGCGGGGTCGAGGTGGAGAGCAGGCCGTCGCCCACGATCACGCGGGTCCGGGTCAGCAGGTCGAGGAACTCGGTGTCGCCGTCGCCGATCGGCTCGAAGTTGTAGTGCACGCCGTCGAAGCCGAGCGCCATGATCGCGCGTGCGCCGTCCAGCACACGCTGCCTGGAGGCCGCGTCGTCGAGGTCGAGGGTGCCGTCGACCTTCTGGCCGAGCCAGGCCGAGATCCTGACCTTCGGCAACTCCTCGCGCCACCACTTCAGAAGATCGACAGCCCTGGGGTATCTCTCGATGGGCAACGTCCCGTCGCGGTCGAACGGTCCCGAGTGGAGGTAGACGTCCTTGATGCCGGTCTTGCGGAGCCTGGCGGCGAGCGTCCGCACGTCGTCGTGGGTCTTCCTGCCGTCTACCCACGCGTGGCCGAGCCACAGGGCGTCGTGGCCGGTCGTCTTCGCCCACGGGGCGGGTGTCCCGGTAAACTGCAGGGTGAGGGTGGCCACGGCCAACCCTGGAAGCGCAAGGAGCAGGGCCGCCACCACGGCGAGAAAACGCAGGCCGAGTCGTGCTCTGGTCCGGGCTATCACCCGGACATGTCACCATGGAAGGCGGCTGGCATGCCAGCCGTGTGATCGTCATCAATCTGTTGAAACGGACCCCGGTGCGCATTCAGCCTGGCCAGACCGACCCCGCGGTGCTCCGCAACTTCTGCATCATCGCGCATATCGACCATGGCAAGTCGACGTTGGCCGACCGCATGCTGCAGATCACCGGAGTGGTCGACGACCGTTCCATGCGCGCTCAGTATCTCGATCGGATGGACATCGAGCGCGAGCGCGGCATCACGATCAAGTCGCAGGCGGTCAGACTGCCGTGGCGGGTCGGCGAGACCGACTACGTCCTCAACATGATCGACACTCCCGGGCACGTCGACTTCACCTATGAGGTCTCCCGGTCGCTCCAGGCGTGCGAGGGCGCGATCCTGCTGGTCGACGCCGCGCAGGGGATCGAGGCGCAGACCCTGGCCAACCTCTACCTGGCCATGAACAACGACATGACGATCATCCCGGTGCTCAACAAGATCGACCTGCCCGCCGCCCAGCCGGAGAAGTACGCCGCGGAGATCGCCCACCTCATCGGCTGTGACCCGGAGGACGTGCTGAGGGTCTCCGGCAAGACCGGTGTGGGCGTTCGCGAGCTCCTGGACCACGTGGTCGAGAACATCCCGGCCCCGGTCGGCGACGCCGACGCGCCCGCCCGCGCGCTGATCTTCGACTCGGTCTACGACACCTACCGAGGTGTGATCACCTACGTCCGGGTCATGGACGGGCACCTGGGCAAGCGTGAGCGCATCCTGATGATGTCCACCGGCGCGGCCCACGAGACGCTGGAGATCGGCGTCATCTCGCCCGAGCCGAAGATCGCCGACCAGGGGCTGGGCGTCGGTGAGGTGGGCTATCTGATCACCGGCGTGAAGGACGTCCGCCAGTCGCGGGTCGGTGACACGGTGACCTCCGTGTCGAGGCCGGCCGCCGAGGCGCTCAGCGGATACCAGCACCCCAAGCCCATGGTCTTCTCGGGCCTGTACCCCATTGACGGTGACGACTACCCCGAGCTCCGCGAGGCGTTGGACAAGCTCCAGCTCAACGACGCGGCCCTGGTCTACGAGCCGGAGACCTCCGCCGCCCTGGGCTTCGGCTTCCGCTGCGGCTTCCTCGGCCTGCTCCACATGGAGATCGTCCGCGAGCGGCTGGAGCGCGAGTTCAACCTCTCGCTCATCTCCACCGCGCCCAACGTGGTCTATCGAGTGATCATGGAGGACGGTAAGGAGGTCGTCGTCACCAACCCCTCGGAGTTCCCCACCGGCAAGGTGGACAAGGTCTTCGAGCCGATGGTGAAGTCGACGGTGCTCGTCCCCTCGGAGTTCATCGGCGCCATCATGGAGCTCTGCCAGAACCGCCGGGGCAACCTGCAGGGCATGGACTACCTGTCCGAGGACCGCGTCGAGATCCGCTACACGATGCCGCTCGGCGAGATCATCTTCGACTTCTTCGACCAGCTCAAGTCCCGTACGCGCGGCTACGCCTCGCTGGACTACGAGCCCTCGGGTGAGCAGGAGTCCGACCTGGTCAAGGTCGACATCCTGCTCCAGGGCGAGGCCGTGGACGCCTTCAGCGCCATTGTTCACCGGGAGAAGTCCTACGCCTACGGCGTCGAGATGGCCAAGAAACTGCGCGAGCTGATCCCCAGGCAGCAGTTCGAGGTGCCGATCCAGGCGGCCATCGGCGCCCGGGTCATCGCCCGTGAGAACATCCGTGCCATCCGCAAGGACGTCCTCGCCAAGTGCTACGGCGGCGACATCTCCCGCAAGCGCAAGCTGCTGGAGAAGCAGAAGGAGGGCAAGAAGCGGATGAAGATGGTCGGCCGCGTCGAGGTGCCCCAGGAGGCGTTCGTCGCCGCGCTGTCCACCGAGTCCTCCGCGGACAAGTCCAAGAAGTAAAGGACGTCGAGGGCCCGGCCGGGCTTGGCACCGAGTAGGAAGAATCGGTGGATATCGGTTCGCCTTCCGGTTGAGGGCTCCGATACCGTCCGGTCATGCAGATTGCCTCGGTGAACGTGGGCCGTGCCGTCGACGCGGAGTGGGCCGGTCGTCTCAGGCGCACCGCGATAGACAAGACCCCCGTGGACGGCCGGGTCGGGGCCTCGGAGAGCGGTCTGGCCGGGGACGAGAGGGCCGATCTGGAGCACCACGGCTCTTCCGATCAGGCGCTCTACGCCTACGCGCGGGAGGACTACGACTGGTGGCGGGCCGAGCTGGGCCGGGAGCTGCGCGACGGCATGTTCGGGGAGAACCTCACGACGGTGGGGCTCGACGTCAACGGGGCCAAGGTCGGGGAGCGCTGGCGGATGGGCACGGTGCTGGCCGAGGTGACCGGCCCGAGGGTGCCGTGCTCGGTGTTCCGCGGCTGGATCGGGGAGCCGGGCTGGCTCAAGACCTTCACCCGGGCCGGGCGGGTCGGTGCCTACCTGCGGGTGGTCGAGCCGGGCGAGCTGGGCCGGGGCGACGCCGTCGAGATCGTCTCGCGCCCCGAGGGCAGCGTCACGGTCACCGAGTCCTTCCGTGCCTACCACGGTGACAGAGACCTGCTGCGCCGCCTGCTCGCCCATCCAGGGCACCCCGAGAAGTGGGACAGGGTCGCTGAGCGGGTGCTGGGGCGCGTGCGCGGTTAGGCGTCCGGGGACGAACGCGCGGGCGGGGCCGCAGATGACCCAGATCCTGCGGCCCCGCCCGGTATGAGAGGGTCGCTCAGCGCAGGATCCTGTAGAGCGCCGAGGTGAGCGACGCCGAGGTGTCGTCCTGGTCGATGGACCACATCATCGAGCCGCCGAGGCCCTTCAGGCGGATGTAGGCCGCCTTCTGGGCCAGCGAGGCCGGGTCGTCGTAGGACCAGAACTCGTTGCCGTCGTAGAGCCACACGGTTCCGGTCAGCAGGTCGCGGTAGCGCTTGCCCGGCTTGTTCACCAGGATCTTGTAGTCCTCGCTTCCGGCGGCGAAGGTGCCCGGCGCGGGACCGGTGGCGGTGCCGTACAGGCCGTTCCTGCCGCCGGTGACGCCGGTCCAGCCCTGACCGTACGCGGGCACGCCCACCACGATCTTCTTGGCCGGGGCACCGCGCGTCAGGTAGTCGCGGACCGTCTGGTCCACGCTGTATTTCACCGGGTTGGGGTCGCGCCGGTCGTTGAACAGGTTGCCGTTGTGGCCGGTGCTGTTCTCCCACGGGCCGTGCAGGTCATAGCCCTGGATCGTGGCGAAGGTGAGCTGCTTGAAGACGTCGCGGACCTCGAAGCCCGCGTCGATCTTCGCGGCGGCGGCGGGCAGGAAGGCGGTCAGCTCGGTGCGCCGGTCGAACTCGTTCATCTGGCGGCGCAGTTCGGCGACGAACAGGGTGAAGTTCCGCTTGTCCTCGGGACGGATGATGTTGCCCTCGTTGCCGGAGGAGCCCGGCCACTCCCAGTCGAGGTCGATGCCGTCGAACACGCCCGCTCCGGTGCCGGGGGCGGTGCCGGGCAGGTTGCCCCTGAGCCACAGATCGATGCAGGAGGAGGCCAGTCTGGCGCGCCCGGAGGGGGTCAGCACCGCGTCGGAGAAGTATTTTGAGCCGGTCCAGCCGCCGAGGGAGATCAGCGTCTTGAGGCCGGGGTGCTTGGCCTTGAGCTTCTTCAGCTGGTTCAGGTTGCCGTTCAGGGCCTGGCCCTCGGCATCGCCGACGCCGTCCACGCTCTGCTCGGCGGCCACCGGGCGCTGCCAGTCGGCCCACGGGTCGGCGGAGTAGCAGTCGCCCTCGGCGTTGACGAAGCCGAAGGCGTAGTTGATGTGGGTCAGCTTGGCGGCGGCGCCGCTGCTCTCCATGTCCTTGACGTGGTAGTCGCGGCCGTAGACGCCCCACTGGATGAAGTAGGCCACCCGCTTGAAGCGGTCACCGTTCCCTGAGGGGGTCTGGGCCTGGGCCGGGGCCGGTAAGGCCACCGCCGCGAGACCCGCGGCGAGGGCTGCCGCGATCATGTTCCGGAGGAGTCTCTGCACGGGCTTCTCCACTGCTCGGAATAGTAACTTATAGGAAACTTTCCTTTAAGTTTTCCCGGATCGTAGACCTGTGCGATCTGTCCGTCAACGGTACGCGGCGGTTTGACCGGTGGGCGGCCGGCCTTCCACAGCCGGGGCGACGTCCCGGGCATCGCGCGGGGAGCGGCAGACTTGGGGCGTGCCATCCACACTTCCCGACGGGGATCCCGTACCCGCCTCGGGCGAACTCCCCGAGAGCGCGCTCGCCGGACTCGGCGAGCGGCCCTTCGGCTTCTACGTTCACGTGCCCTTCTGCGTGACCCGGTGCGGTTACTGCGACTTCAACACCTACACGGCCTCGGAACTCGGTCCCGGCGCCGCGCAACGGGACTACGCGGACACCGCCGTCGACGAGGTGCGGCGGGCGCGGGCCAACCTCGGCGCCGCGCGCCTCCCGGTCGAGACCGTGTTCTTCGGCGGGGGCACCCCGACCCTGCTGCCGGCCGGAGACCTGGTACGGATCCTGGGGGCGATCGAGGAGGAGTTCGGGCTTGCTCCCGGCGCCGAGGTGACCACCGAGGCCAACCCCGAGTCGGTGGACCCCGCCTACCTGGCGGAGCTTCGCGAGGGTGGGTTCAACCGGATGAGCTTCGGGATGCAGAGTGCCCGCGAGCACGTGCTCGCGGTGCTGGACCGTCGCCACACCCCCGGACGCCCGGCGCGGGCCGTACGGGAGGCGAGGCAGGCGGGGTTCGAGCACGTCAACCTTGACCTGATCTACAGCACGCCAGGGGAGAGCGACGACGACTGGCGCGCTTCGCTGGCCGCGGCGATCGAGGCGGGACCCGACCATGTCTCCGCGTACTCGCTGATCGTCGAGGACGGGACGAGGCTGGCCGCCAGGATCAGGCGGGGCGAGCTCCCGATGCCCGACGACGACGTGGCCGCCGACCGTTACCTGATCGCCGACACCATGCTGGCCGAGGCGGGGTTCGAGTGGTACGAGGTGTCCAACTGGGCGACCTCCGAGGCCGGGCGATGCCGGCACAACCTGCTCTACTGGACCGGCGGAGACTGGTGGGGCGTCGGTCCGGGGGCGCACAGCCACGTCGGCGGCACCCGCTGGTGGAACGTCAAGCACCCCGCCGCCTACGCCCGGCGACTGGCCGCGGGCACCTCGCCCGCCCAGGCGCGAGAGGTGCTGGGGCCCGGGGACAGGGCGGTGGAGCGGCTGATGCTGGAGCTGCGGCTCGCCCAGGGTTTCCCGCTCGGGGAGCTCGACCGCCCCCGAGTGGTCGCCCGCGCGCTGGCCGACGGCCTGCTGGAGACGGAACCGTTCAAGGCGGGCCGGGCTGTGCTCACCCTGCGCGGCCGCCTGCTGGCCGACGCCCTGGTCCGCGACCTCACCTGAGTTCCGGCCCAGGTCAGCTGACGAAGCGGATGCTCATCGGATAGCGGTGGTTCTCCCCTCGGTTGGCCGCCACCGCGGCGATGACCGTCATGATGATCGACCCGATCCAGAGGAGGAGCATCAGCACGAAGCCGATGAGCACCAACGCCAGGATCATGCAGACGAAGTAGGCGATCAACACCGTGAGCTGGAAGTTGAGGGCCTCGGCGGCCTGGTCCCGCACGTATGGTGACTCGTCCTTCTTGGCGAGGTAGAGCACCAGCGGGCCGACGAAGCTGGTCAGCAGGCCCAGCAGGTGGGCGAGCATCGCCATGGTGGTGTCGTCGCTGCCGGGCCGCGGGCCGTAGGTCCCCGGCGGCGCCTGGTAGCCGTACCCCACCGGGCCGTACCCGCCGTACTGGGCGTAGCCATCCTGGTAGCCGCTCTGGTAGCGGTAACCGCTCGGGTCGTACGGGGGAGTGGGATGGCCCTGGCCCGGCTGCCCGTAGCCCTGGCCGGGCGGCGGGGCGCTCTGGCCGGGCATGGTGTAGCCGGGCATGGTGTGGCCGGGCGTCGTGTGGCCGGGCGGAGGATCGCCGATGCGCTCCGTCCGGTCCTCGCCCGGTGAATCCCCAAGGTTCTCGCTCATGGCCCCTCCTGATGGGTTGACGGCCTAGCCATCCTCGCCGGGAACCGTGACGAAGTCGATCAGCTCTTCGACCGGACCGAGCAGCTCGGGCTCCAGGTCGGCATATGTCGTGACCGATCCGAGGATGCGGCGCCACGCGTCGCCGGGCTCCGTCTTCCAGCCCAGCGCGGCGATGACGCCCTCCTTCCAGGGCACGCCGCGCGGCACCGACGGCCAGGAGGAGATCTTGAGCGTGTGCGGCTTGACCGCCTGCCAGACGTCCACGAACGGGTGCCCGACGATCAGCACGTGCGGAGAGGAGATCCGCGCGGCGATCCGGCTCTCCTTGGAACCGGGGACCAGGTGGTCGACGAGCACACCCAGGCGGCGGCCGGGGCCCGGGCCGAACTCCTCGACGATGGCGGGCAGGTGATCGACCCCCTCCAGATACTCCACCACCACCCCCTCGACCCTCAGGTCGTGGCCCCAGACCTTCTCCACGAGCGCGGCGTCGTGCACACCTTCGACGTATATCCGGCTCTCTCTGGCCACCTGGGCCCGCAGGCCCTCCACCGCGATGGAGCCCGACGCGCTCCGCCTGGGGCCACGTGGCGCGGCGGCCGGGCGCACGAGCGTCACCGTCCTGCCCTCCAGGAGGAACGCGGCGGGCTCCAGCGGGAATACCCGCCGGCGGCCGAAGCGGTCCTCCAGGGTGACGGCCTCCTTGTCGCAGGCCACCACGGCACCGCAGAAGCCGCCGTCGGCGTCCTCGACGACCAGGTCGAGCTCGGCGGGAATCCGGGGGATCTCCCCTCTGCGGGGGCGCCGCCAGTCTCCCGCCAGAACGTCACGCTCGTACATCACCGACCGCCCACCGTCTCTCGCAAGGGATCACGTGGGACGCTAGCAAACGCCGCGGTCACCTGCCGTAGGGCCCCGGTGCTCCCCACTGCCCCGCCGAGGCGGCGGCCAGGCGCTTGCGGGCGTTGCTCCGCTTCACCAGTACGACGATCGTCACGACGATGGCCAGCAGGATCCCGATGCCGGGCACCGCGAACAGGGCGATCACCCCGCCGACCAGTGATCCGGCGGCGAGTTCCCGGCCCACGCCGAACGTGGTGCCCTCCGCCGGGTCGGCGGTGCAGTTGACCTGGTAGTCGCCCGCCTGCTCCACGCCGATCTGCAGGCCCATCTCCCAGACGACGCCGTCGGAACCCGACACGGTCTGCTGGACGAGCGGCTTCTGCAGGCTGGGCGTGCCGGTGCCGCCGGTCAGCGTGCACTCGAAATTGGTGGGTCCACTGGTGGAGACATAGATGGCGGGCTTGTCGGCCGGGTCGAGCGTGACCGTCGTGTTTTCGCCGGGGGCGAACGTCTTCGTCGGTGCCGCGCTGGTGACCGCGCCCAGCACGCCACCCGCGAAGCCGCCGATGCCGACGATGATGCTGACCAGGGCGAGCAGCCACACCCCGACGATCCATCCGATACCGGGCTTGATCTTCCCGCTGGGGGGCGGGCTCTGCGGGGCGCCGTAGCCGGGAGGTGCGTAACCGTAGGAGGGGCCGTTCTGGTGGGGCTGCTGACCATACGGCTGCTGGGGGGAGCCGTAACCGGGGCCGCGGGAGGCGTCGCCCGGAAAAGAACCAAAATCATTGGACATGTACGAATTGTGGCGGGAACCGGTTGAAACGCGATAGCAGTTGACTTGCCAATGGCTTGGCGTCATCATCCGCACCTCTTGCTTATCGCGCCTTCCGCACGGGGGCCGTACACTTGGCACTCGGGAACACAGAGTGCCAGACCTCGTGTTTCCCATCTGAACGCAGGCAGGGAGGTGACCACGTTGGTCGACGACCGGAAGCTCGCCGTGCTTCGCGCCATCGTCGAGGACTACGTGTCCACCAACGAGCCGGTGGGTTCGAAGGCTCTCGCGGATCGGCACAGTCTGGGGGTGTCCCCGGCGACGATCCGTAACGACATGGCGGTGCTGGAGGAGCAGGGCTACATCGCCCAGCCCCACACCAGCGCCGGTCGGGTGCCCACGGACAAGGGCTACCGGCTCTTCGTCGATCGGCTCTCGCAGGTGAAACCCCTGTCGAGCGCGGAGCGCAAGGCCATCGAGAGCTTTCTCGCGGGTGCGGTGGACATCGACGACGTCGTCATGCGGACGGTGCGGTTGCTTGCCCAGCTCACCCGGCAGGTCGCCGTGGTGCAGTACCCGACACTGACCAACTCGACGGTCCGGCACGTCGAGCTGGTGCCGCTGAGCGAGCGCCGGCTGATGTTCGTGCTCATCACCAACACCGGCCGGGTGGAGCAGCGCGTGGTCGAGCTGCCCGACGTCGTGGACGAGCAGCGGGTGGCCCATCTGCGAGCGATGCTCAACACCTCCCTTGACGGGTGCGGGCTCACCAGCGTTCCCGACAAGGTCGCCGACCTGCCGGAGCGGCTGCCCGCCGAGGATCGGCCGCTCGCGGCCACGATCCTGTCCGTGCTGCTGGAGTCCCTGGTGGACAGGCACGATGAGAAGATCGTTTTTGCCGGGGCCGCCAACCTCGCGGGAGCCGACTTCACGGTCGGGCTCCGCGATGTGCTGGAGGCGCTGGAAGAGCAGGTCGTGCTCATGCGACTGCTCGGTGAGACCTCCGACCTGTCGGCGCTGACCGTGCGGATCGGCTCGGAGAACCCCTACACCGGACTCCAGGGCACGTCGATCGTCGCCGCCGGATACGGTTCTGGGGACAAGCAACTGGCCCGGCTAGGTGTGCTGGGCCCGACGCGGATGGACTACCCGGTCACGATGGGCGCGGTGCGCGCGGTGGCACGCTACGTCAGCCAGATCCTGGCTGCATCATAAGAGGTCAACGAAAAGTGGCTAAGAGCGACTACTACGGCACCCTCGGGGTGCGCCGTGACGCCAGTGCGGAAGAGATCAAGAAGGCGTACCGACGTCTGGCGCGCGAACTGCATCCTGACGTCAACCCCGACCCCGAGACTCAGGAGCGCTTCAAGGAGATCACACAGGCCTACGAGGTCCTGTCCGACTCCAGCAAGCGGCAGATGTACGACATGGGGGCCGACCCGTTCGCCTCGGGCGGCGCGGGGGCCGGTGGCTTCGGTGCCGGCTTCCCGTTCAGCGACATCATGGACGCCTTCTTCGGCGCGGCCGGTGGCGGCGGCGGGCGTGGACCCCGCTCGCGTGCCCGTCGCGGACGCAACGCCACCATCCGGGTCGAGCTCGACCTGCGCGAGTCGGGCTTCGGCACGACCCGCGAGCTGGTCGTCGACACCGCGGTGGTCTGCGAGGTCTGCACGGGGTCGGGCGCCGCCGCAGGCACCCACCCCGACACCTGTGACATGTGTCATGGCCGGGGCGAGGTATCCCAGGTCACCCGCTCCTTCCTCGGTCAGGTCATGACCTCACGGCCCTGCCCGCAGTGCGGCGGCTTCGGGTCGATCATCCGCAACCCCTGCCAGGAGTGCTCCGGTGACGGCAGGGTCCGTACCCGGCGGACCATCAAGGTCCGCATCCCCGCCGGGGTGGAGGACGGCACTCACATCCAGCTCGCCGGAGAGGGCGAGATCGGTCCAGGCGGCGGCCCGCCCGGCGACCTGTTCCTGGAGATCGTCGAGCGCCCCCACGAGATCTTCGAGCGGCGCGGCGACGACCTGCACTGCACGGTGCAGATCCCGATGACCGCGGCCGCGCTCGGCACCATCCTGACCATGGAGACGCTCGATGGAGCCGAGGAGCTGGACATCCGTCCCGGTACGCAGTCGGGGCAGACGATCCCGCTCTACGGCCGCGGTGTGCAGCGCCTGAACGAGACCGGCCGTGGCGATCTGCTGATCCACGTGAACGTGGAGACCCCCTCCCGTCTCGACGCGACACAGGAGGAGCTGCTGAGGGAGCTCGCCAAGCTCCGCGGCGAGGAGCGCCCGCCCGGCAAGTTCGCCCCCGGGCAGCAGAGCTTCTTCTCCCGGCTGCGGGACGCCTTCAATGGCCGCTGACCCGGACCGTCACCGCGCACATCGCTGCGGCAGGGTCCGTTCCGGGGCGGCCCGCTCCGACGGCTCATGACCGTTCCGGTCTTCCTGGCCGAACCCGTCGACCTGGCCAGGCCGGAGTTCGTCTTCGGTGGCCCCGAAGGGCGCCACGCGGCGGCCGTACGGCGGCTGCGGGCCGGGGAGCGGCTCGACCTGACGGACGGGGCGGGCTCCGTCGCCGAGTGCGTGGTGATCGAGGCGGGCAGGGATTCGCTCCGGGTCCAGGTACTGCGCCGTCACGAGGTGCCCGTGCCGTCTCCGCGTCTGGTCGTGGTCCAAGGGCTGCCCAAGGGCGACCGGGGCGAGCTGGCCGTGGAGATGATGACCGAGGCGGGGGTGGACGTGATCGTTCCCTGGGCCGCGGCCAGGTGCGTCACCCAGTGGAAGGGCGAGCGGGCGGCCAAGGCGCTGGCCCGCTGGCGCTCCACGGCGCGTGAGGCGGGCAAGCAGTCACGTCGCTTCCGCCTGCCCGAGGTGACCGGGCTCGCGTCCACCGCCGGGGTCGCCGCCCTGCTGTCGGCGGCGGCGCTCGGCGTCGTGCTGCACGAGGAGGCCGCCTCCCCGCTGTCCGGTCTGCCGCTCCCGGCGGGCGGCGACATCGTCGTGGTGGTCGGCCCGGAGGGCGGGGTGTCGCAGGAGGAGATCGCCGCCTTCCGCGAGGCCAAGGCGGTACCGGCGCTGCTCGGGCCGACGGTGCTGCGCACCTCGACGGCCGGGGTCGTCGCGGCGGCGGTGCTCCAGACACGCAGCGGCCGCTGGTGATCCCCGGCCGGCGGCCCTGAGCCCTGTGCCCTCCGCCTGCCGGGCCGGGCACCGGCACGTCACGGCTCCCTCCTCCGCTTCGGGAGGGGCCGTCCGGCCGGTCCTCGGCACGCCGGGATCGGCCGGACAGGAGGGTCTAGCTGCTGACCGGGGTCGGCGCGGGGATGCTCGCCTCCGTCGGCATCGGGGGCGACGCGTCATCCGACGGCCCGCACTCGTCGGCCGAGCACGGGCTCTCCGAGGGAGCCGACGGTCTCGTCTTCGTCGGCGTGGGGGTCGCCTCGGCCTCCTCGCACTGCTTGGAGATCCCGCTGGGGTCGACCGGCGGGTCGTCGAGGGGGGTGGGGCAGGTGGGCGTCGGTGTCGGCCTGTGAGTCGACGGTGCCGGGGTCGCCCTGGAGGTCGGCCTCGTGCTGGGCGTGGTGCTCCTGGACGGCGTGGGCGTCGGCGGGAGCGTGGGGCTGCCCGCCTCCGACCTGCCGACGGCGGGGAGCTGGGCGGGGCCGGACGACGGCTGGGGCGGAGCCGGGGGCCTTGAGGTGGCTGATCCGTCCGGAGGGGGAGTGGACTCGGTGAAGTTGACCGTACCGGTGCTCACCTGGGGGATCACCTGTTCGCGGAACTGGGGGACCACCATGACGATGGTCGCCGCGACCAGGAGCGCACCGGCGACGGAGGCCCCGGTCCGCCACCACGTCAGCCAGCGGAACCCGCGTCGCTCGATGCGGGCACGAATTATCTCCAGCCCGTCTGGGGAGGGAACGACCGAGTTCGCCTCCGCGCTGAGCGCACGGCGGAGCAGCTCGCCGTACTCATCCGGGGAGTCGGTCATGACAGTTGCTCCAGTGAGGTTCGTAGGGCGGCCATGCCGCGAGCGGTGTGGCTCTTGACCGCGCCTTTGCTGATGCCCATCGCGTGGGCGATCTGCGCCTCGGACAGGTCTCCGTAGTAGCGCAGGACCAGGGCCTCCCGCTGGCGCGCGGGCAGCCCGCGGAGCGCCTCGATGACGGCGGACCGCTCGAACTCGCCGATCGCCCCGTTCTCGGCGCTCGGCGCGTCGGGCATGCCCTTGGGCGCGTACTTCTCGACGACCGCCCGGTGCCGAAGCACCGAACGTGATCGGTTCACGACCGACTGCCGCAGGTAGGCCAGTGCCTTGTCGGTGTCGCGCAGGCGGCGCCAGGCGCCGTGGATGGCGACGAACGCGTCCTGCACGACCTCCTCCGCGGTCGCCATGTCGCGAACGAGCAGTACGGCGAGACGGACAAGAGACCGATAGTGCGCGCTGTAGAGCGCGGTAACGGCCATGTCGGCATCCCATCCGACGGGCGCCGCCCCGAGCGATCTGTCTGCCACGAGGGTCTCGGTGGTCACATCAGTGGGACGCTCGGCCTTCCCAGAGGGTTTACGCTCTTCCGGTTCATTAAGGGGCATGACCCAGTCGTGTCCTCGCCAGGCGGCCATATGGTGCTGTGCGCAAAGGCTGTCTTGGTTGAAGTTTTGCACAACCACCATATCCGGGCGGATCTTTGTTTGCCGGCGGGAACCATCACCGATTCGCAACGTCCTCGGCGGTAAGGTGCCTGCATGGTGAGCGAAGCCGACTGCCTGTTCTGCAAGATCGTGGCCGGGGAGATCCCCGCGGAGATCGTCTATGAGACCGATCGCACGCTGGCCTTCCGTGACGTCAACCCCCAGGCGCCGACCCATGTGCTGGTGGTCCCCAGGGAGCATCATCGGGACGCCGCGGCGCTGGCGGCCGCCGACCAGGGGCTGGCCGACGAGGTGCTCAAGACCGCGCACGCGGTCGCCAGCCAGGAGGGAGTCGCGGAATCGGGTTACCGGCTGGTGTTCAACACCGGACCCGAGGCCGGTCAGACCGTCTTCCACGTGCACGGACACGTGATCGGGGGGCGGGGCCTGAAGTGGCCGCCCGGCTGAAAACCGGCAAGCGCGATCCTGGCGATCACGGATACGATGGCGTTGAAGTTCCACGCCTATATCTGGAGGCGAACAGGCCGTAAGGCCAGCTCATGTCCGAGACAAACGATTCCAGCAGAACGTCGCCGAGATCCAGGGGTTCCAGCCGGACTCAGGCGAAGGTGGTGATTCCGGACGATCAGTCGATGGTCAGCCTGCTGGGCTCGCGCGATGAGCTGTTGCGCGTCATCGAAGGTGCCTTCCGCGCCGACATCCACGTCCGGGGCAACGAGATCACCGTCACCGGCAGCCCGGAGGAGAGCAGCACCGTGGTGCGACTCTTCGAGGAGATGTCCGAACTCGTCCGCGGAGGCGCGCAGCTCACGGTCGACGCGGTCGAGCGCAGCATCGCCATGTTGCGGATGACCTCCGACCGTCCCGCCGAGGTGCTCTCGCTGGACATCATCTCCTCACGGGGCCGGACCATCCGCCCGAAGACCGTGAACCAGAAGCGGTACGTCGACGCGATCGACAAGTTCACCGTCGTCTTCGGCATCGGCCCGGCCGGCACGGGCAAGACCTACCTCGCGATGGCGAAGGCCGTGAAGGCCCTCCAGGAGAAGAAGGTCAACCGGATCATCCTCACCCGCCCCGCGGTCGAGGCGGGCGAGCGGCTGGGCTTCCTGCCGGGCACGCTCTACGAGAAGATCGATCCTTACCTGCGCCCGCTCTACGACGCGCTGCACGACATGCTCGATCCCGAGTCGATCCCCCGGCTGATGGCCGCGGGCACGATCGAGGTGGCCCCTCTCGCCTACATGCGGGGCCGCACCCTCAACGACGCCTACATCATCCTGGACGAGGCGCAGAACACCTCGCCGGAGCAGATGAAGATGTTCCTGACGCGGCTGGGGTTCAACTCGAAGATCGTCGTCACCGGCGACGTCACCCAGGTCGACCTGCCGAACGGCACGCAGAGCGGTCTGCGGGTCGTCCAGGACATCCTCGAAGGCATCTCTGACATCCATTTCAGCCGTCTGACCAGCGCCGACGTGGTGCGCCACAAGCTGGTGGGCGACATCGTGGACGCGTACGGGCGCTATGACGAGACGCAGCGCCAGAGCGCGCCGCAGCAGATCAAGGGCATGATCAAGCAGCGTCCCCGGGAGAGGACATGAGCGCGGGACGACTCCGGCGCGGGGCGCGGGCCGGGTCGCGCGGCACGTGGGAGACTGGGGGGGAGCTGTGAGCGTCGAGGTCAACAACGAGTCCGGTGTCGAGATCGACGAGGGGCTCATCGTCTCGCTGGCCGGGCATGTGCTGGAGCGGATGGGCATCAACCCGCTCGCCGAGCTGTCGATCCTGGTCGTCGACGAGGAGACCATGTCGGTTCTGCACGAACGGTGGATGGGGGAGCCGGGTCCCACGGACGTGCTCGCCTTCCCGATGGACGAGCTGCGGCCGGGGCCGGGCGCGGGGGCGCGGCAGGAGGGTGACTCACCCACCGACCCGGCGCTCCTCGGTGACGTGGTGCTCTGCCCGCAGGTGGCCGCCAAGCAGGGGGCCGAGGCCGGGCACGGCACCGAGGCCGAGCTGGAGTTGCTGTGCACGCACGGCATCCTCCACCTGCTCGGCTACGACCACGCGGAGCCCGAGGAGCACAAGGAGATGTTCGGCCTTCAGGGCGAGCTTCTGGAGTCGTGGCAGGAGGTGCGCCCCCAGCGGTGAACCTCGCCAACGGGTGGTTGTTCTCCGCCGTCGTCCTCGTCGTGGTCGGCGGGTTGATCGCCAGCGCGGAGACGGCTCTGACCCGCATCTCAAGGGTTCGCGCGGAGGAGTTCGTCCGTGACGGCCGCCGGGGCGCGGTGCGTCTGCAGGCCATCGTCGCCGACCCGCCGCGCTACCTGAACCTCCTGCTCCTGCTCCGGCTGAGCTGCGAGCTGATCGCCACGGTGATCGGTACGCTGCTCTTCATCGACTGGCTCGGTGACCAGGGCTGGGCCTACGCCGCGGCGGCGGCGGTCATGATCGTCGTCAGCTACGTGATCGTCGGAGTCTCCCCGCGCACGCTGGGCCGCCAGCACGCCGAGCCCATCGCGCTCGCCAGCGCCCCCGTGGTGTACGGCCTGACCCGGATCTTCGGCCCCCTGCCCAAGCTGCTCATCCTGCTCGGCAACGCGGTGACGCCGGGCAAGGGCTTTCGAGAGGGCCCCTTCACCTCCGAGGCCGAGCTGCGGGACCTGGTCGATCTGGCCGAGGAGCGCCGGGTCATCGAGCCCGACGAGCGGGAGATGATCCATTCGGTCTTCGAGCTCGGCGACACCCTGGTCCGCGAGGTCATGGTGCCCCGCACCGACATGGTGTTCATCGAGCGCGGCAAGACGCTGAGTCAGGCCATGTCCCTCGCGCTGCGCAGCGGTTTCTCCAGGATTCCGGTGGTCGGCGAGAACGAGGACGACGTCATCGGCATCGCCTACCTCAAGGACATCGCGCGCCGGGTGCAGGACACCGGTGACGACGGGCGCGCCGAGCCGGTGGAGTCCATCATGCGCCCGGCCACCTACGTGCCGGAGAGCAAGCCGATCGACCAGTTGCTGCGTGAGATGCAGGCCCGCCAGATCCACCAGGCCATCGTCATCGACGAGTACGGTGGCACGGCCGGTCTGGTCACCATCGAGGACATCCTGGAGGAGATCGTCGGTGAGATCACCGACGAGTACGACCAGGAGGTCCCCAGGGTGGAGCCGCTTGAGGGCGGCGCGGTGCGGGTGACCGCCAGGCTCCCGGTGGACGATCTGGAAGACCTGTTCGGCATCGAGCTGGAGGTCGACGACGTCGAGACCGTCGGAGGGCTGCTGGCGCACGCGCTGGGCCGGGTGCCGATCGCCGGTTCCCAGGCGGTGGTGGAGGGTCTCAGCCTGACGGCCGAGAGCCTCGCCGGGCGTCGCAACCGGATCGGCACGGTCCTCGTCACCAGGATCGCCCCCGCGGAGCCCGACTCGGTTCCGGCCTTCCCCGACCAGTGACGGGCCGGGGCGGTGGATTCGCCCCAAGTCGTCCGCAAGTGCTCTGCAAGCGGTACAGGCGATGCTTCTCGTACGGCACCTGGTCGCGCGGGAGCCGGTGGGAGATCTCCGCGTCCGGAGGGGTTCGTGGCGCGAGGGTCGGCCCACGGGGGAGAAGAGTTCACGCGGGCTTCGTGGCTGTCCTGCGTCACTCGCTTAGGGGTGTTCTCGACCGTGAAATACGGTTGAGGGCACCCTTAGGCGTTTCTTAATGATTGCCGCTTTTGCCGACGGGGAAGAAAGCGAGTCGGCGGGGACGAGACGCCTCGCACATGACATCGGGGGGATGCTCATGACGCGGGGGATGAATATTGTCGTTTTTGCGGTGTTATGTGGATTTGTCGCGGGCGGCGCAGCCGGATGTGGTGGCGGAGCGGGGCCCGGTGACGCGATGGACGGCGCCGCGGAGCTGAACCGGCTGCGGGGAGTGCTCGACGAGGCGCGAGCGCTGCCCGACGGGTTCTCGGCCCGCCCGCGCGACGGCTGGCGCGCCCCGTTCCAGCCGGTGAACGAGGACTGCCGGCTCGTTCTCGACACCGCGGGAGGCAGGCCGCCGCAGCGGGCACTGGGGGCGTGGGCGGCCGTGACCTACCAGGGTGACGGGGTCGGGGAGCTGGCCGGGTTCGGTCTGGCCTCCTACCGCGGTGACGACGCCGAACTTCACTTCAACGAGCTCACGGAGGCACTGAGCGGCTGTCCGGTCGCACGTGCCCAGGTGGCGGGCCGCGGCACCGCTCTTCGGGTATCCCCCCTGAACCTGACAGGGGTCGGCGACGAGGTGCAGGCCAGGCGGCTGAACGGCAGGCTGAACGGATATCCGTACGAGATGCACCTGGTGTTCGCCCTCAGCGGCCACACCCTGATCTCACTGGTGCACGCCGGTGTCAGGGACGTCGACGTCGAGCGCACCCGGGAGCTCGCCCGCCTGCTGGTCGACGAGGTCGCAGCCTGAGCGGGGCCGCGCCGGTGTCGTTTTGGTGCCGGGGCCGCACCGGTGTCGTCCTTGGCACCGGAAGCTGAATACCCTTGTGCTGTGAGCGACGCGACCCTCGATCCCGAGGACAAGAAGATCATCGTGCTGGCCCGGTCCACCCGTGCACGCAACGGAGCCGCCGAGGGCGCGGCCGTACGGGACGAGACGGGCCGGACCTACTCGGCGACCAATGTGGCGCTGCCGTCGCTGACCCTGTCGGCGATCCAGGTCGCCGTGGCGATGGCGGTGTCCGGTGGAGCGGAGTCGCTGGAGGCGGCCGCGCTGGTCACCGCGGGTGCGGGGCCCTCCGACGACGACCGGCGGGCGGTCCGCGACCTGGGTGCCGAGACCCTGCTGGTGGCCGGTCCTGACGGGACACCGCGTCAGAGCTGAGTCCGGTATCGGCGACAATGGTTGACGTGAGTTCCTCAGCTGCTGATTTCCATGCCGGTTTCGCCTGCTTCGTCGGTCGGCCCAACGTCGGCAAGTCCACGCTGATGAACGCGTTGGTCGGCATGAAGGTGGCGATCACCTCCTCCAAGCCCCAGACGACCCGCCGGGCCATCCGTGGCATCGTGCACCGCCCCGACTCCCAGCTCGTCATCGTCGACACGCCGGGCCTGCACCGGCCCCGCACGCTTCTGGGTGAGCGGCTGGACAGCCTGGTGCTCTCCACCCTCACCGAGGTCGACGTGATCGGCTTCTGCGTGCCCGCCAACGAGCCCATCGGCAAGGGTGACCGGTTCATCGCCGAGAAGCTCGCGGGCGTCAAGAAGACCCCGGTGGTCGCCGTGGTGACCAAGTGCGACCTGGCGGCCCGCGAGCAGATCGCCGCGCAGTTGCTCGCGGTCTCCCAGCTCGCCGAGTTCGATGACATCGTGCCGGTCTCCGCGCAGTCGGGTGAGCAGCTCGACGTGCTGGCCGACGTGCTGGTCCAGCGCCTGCCGCAGAGCCCGCCGCTGTACGAGGGAGGACAGCTCACCGACGAGCCCGAGCAGGTGCTGGTCGGCGAGCTGATCCGGGAGGCGGCCCTGGAGGGGGTGCGTGACGAGTTGCCGCACTCGATCGCGGTGGTCGTCGACGAGATGCTGCCCAGACAGGGGCGTGACGACCTTCTCGACATCTACGCTCACATGTTCGTCGAGCGTCCGTCCCAGAAGGCCATCGTGATCGGGCACAGGGGCTCCCGGCTGAAGGACGTCGGCAGCCGCGCCCGCCGGCAGATCGAGGCGCTCCTCGGCACCCGCGTCTACCTCGACCTGCGCATCAGCGTCGCCAAGGACTGGCAGCGCGACCCCAAGCAGCTCCGCCGCCTGGGTTTCTACGACTGACGGGTCCGGGCGGGGGCGCGCGGCCGGGCTCCGGCAACCGTGGCCGTGCTTCTCAGCGGCGGCCGGTGACGGCTTCCTCCCCGTGCCCGAGTCGTCGCCGCAGCTCGACGGCGTCCCGGCCGAGCGCGGAGACCAGGGTGGCCGGCCCGGCCAGGGGCAGGACGGCCCAGCCCTGGCCGACCACCGTCTCCGGTGCCCGGCCGGTGACCAGGACGCTGCCCACGCAACGGGCGTCGCCGTAGACGGCGGGACTGTCGTCGATCTCCGCGTCGCCCACCACGAACTCCTGCCGGAGCAGCGGGCCCCCTCCGAGAACGGCGTCGAAGCGCGAGTGGCAGCGTCCGGGGCGCTCGCCGTACCGGCCGAAGACGATCTCCTCGCGCCAGCGCACCCGCGCGTCCTCGGCCAGGTCGAGCCGGACGACCATGCGGTGCAGACAGCCCGCCGCGAGCACCGTCGGTTCCGGCACGAAGCTGAGCGAGGCGCCCGCGCCGACCCGGGCCGTGATCGTCATCAGGGACTCGGCCCCGGCGGGGCCGGGCAGCACCAGGGTGCTCGCGACCGACCGCACCTCCAGTTCGGTTCCCGGCGCCACCTCGATGTCGAGGGCCAGGTCGTCACCGCCCAGCGGACCCGCCGCGGTGGACACCAGGTGCACCCGGCCGGGCGCGGTCGCCCGCAGAGTGAGCGGTGGGCCGGAACGCATCGTGGCGAGGACGGTCCGGCCGGCCGCGTCCCGCCGGGTGGCGATCGCCGCCCGCGCCCTCATCGCCCGCCGACCTGCCCGCTCCGGCCGTGGCACGGACTCCGCCGGCGCCGGAGCGGGCAGGACGGGCGCGGGGACCGGGTTGCTAAGGGACATGGGTCAGGCGTGGGAGTGCTCGTGGGTCCAGGACTCGACGAGGCCGGTGACCCATTCGGAGACCGCGTACGCTCGTGGATCCTCCCTGATCGAGGTGAAAAGCACGGGTTTGCCGTCCCGGACGGCCGCAGCGTCGCGTGACATGACCGTGAGGTCCGCGCCGACCATCGGGGCCAGATCGGTCTTGTTGATCACGAGCAGGTCGGCCGTCGTCACGCCGGGGCCGCCCTTGCGCGGGACCTTGTCGCCGCCGGACACGTCCAGCACGAAGATCTGCCGATCGGCCAGGCCCCTGCTGAAGGTGGCGGTGAGGTTGTCCCCGCCGCTCTCCACGATCACCAGGTCGAGCGGGCCGAACCGCTCCTCCAGGGTCTCCACCGCGTCGAGGTTGGCCGCGATGTCGTCCCGGATGGCGGTGTGCGGGCAGCACCCGGTCTGCACGGCGACGATCCGCTCCGGGTCGAGCACGCCCGCCCTGCGCAGGAAGTCGGCGTCCTCGGTGGTGTAGATGTCGTTGGTGACCACGCCCAGGTGCATGAACGGGCCGAGCGTCCGGCACAGCGCCGCGGTCAGCGCGGTCTTGCCGCTGCCGACGGGGCCTCCGATGCCCAGGCGTAACGCCCGGCCGGCAGGGTCGGCCGCGTGGTGGTGGTCGTCGTGGTTGGCGCCCATGTG
Source organism: Streptosporangium sp. NPDC049644 (assembly GCF_040675205.1). Classification (NCBI taxonomy): domain Bacteria; kingdom Bacillati; phylum Actinomycetota; class Actinomycetes; order Streptosporangiales; family Streptosporangiaceae; genus Streptosporangium; species Streptosporangium sp. NPDC049644. Next base: position 143,492 of record NZ_JBFAOJ010000007.1, read on the forward strand.
GGTCACCGTCCTTCCAGGTGGTCGTCAGGAGACGAAAAGCCGCATATCTGCACGAATATGGTGTTCGGCGAGCAGGTCGAGCGCGGGGGAGGCGTGCGCGGGCAGTGCCTCCCAGCAGGACTCCCAGCGGGCCTCCCAACCGGCCTCCCCGCGGGCCTCCCAGCCGGTGGGAACGGTGGCCGCGGCCCTTTCCACGGCCGGGGCGAGATCGGCGAGCAGTCGGTGGACGGCGACGGGGTCGAGGCCGAGCAGCCGTACCGCCGCCGTGGCGGGTCCGGTGACGGAGGTGTAGGCCGCCGCGAGGGCGGCCTCGGCGGGGGAGCATCCCGCCACGGCCGCCACCGCGCCGAGCGCGAGGGGGTGGTGGGCGCCCTGGGGCAGGGCCCCGGCCAGCGTGTCGAGCACCGGGGAGGGCCAGATCCTCCGCGAGGTCCGCAGCAGCAGCCTGCCCTGGGTGCGGCTCGCCTCCCGCTGGGCGGGCGCGGAGATCCTGGCGTCCGCCTCCGCGTCCAGCCGCGTCCACTCCGAGCGGCCGGTCGCCGCGGCGGGAGACGCGCCGAGATCGCAGGCCGCGGCGGCGAGGGCGGCCGTCACCAGGCCCGCGGTGGCCAGCCGGCCCCGCAGGAAGGCGGCGAGGCCGGCGAGGTCGCGGATCGCGCCGATCCTGACCGCCTCCTCGGCGCCACCGGAGTGGCCGTGCCCCCCTGCGGGCAGCCGGGAGTCGGCCAGTAGCAGCAGCGCGGCGTTCAACTGGGGCTCCCTTCGGCCGGGCGGGGGTCAGAACAGGAAGTAGCGCTGGGTCATGGGCAGGGTCTCGGCAGGGGCGGGTTCGACCAGGTCGCCGTCGACGCTGACCGCGAAGGTGTCGGGGTCGACGTCGATCCTGGGCATGGCGTCGTTCAGCGGCATGCTCTCCTTGCCCCTGCGGCGGACGTCGGCCACCGGCAGCAGGCGCCTGCGGACGGCCAGCCGGTCGGCGAGGCCGTCCTCGATCGCCTGCGGGGCGACGAAGTGGACGGACGTGGCCGCGGCGGTGACCGGGGCGGCGCCGAACATCGGGCGCGGCATGACCGGCTGCGGGGTCGGGATGGAGGCGTTCGCGTCGCCCATCTGGGCGTAGGCGATGACACCGCCCTTGACCACCAGGTTCGGTTTGATACCGAAGAAGGCCGGGTCCCACAGGACCAGGTCGGCCAGCTTGCCGGTCTCCACCGAGCCGACCTCGCCGTCCAGGCCGTGGGCCACGGCCGGGCAGATCGTGTACTTGGCGATGTAGCGCCGGGCCCGGTGGTTGTCGGCGGGGCCGTCACCCGGCAGAGCCCCCCGGCGGCGCTTCATCACGTGCGCGGTCTGCCAGGTCCGGATGATCGTCTCGCCCACCCGGCCCATCGCCTGCGAGTCCGAGCCGATCATCGAGATCGCGCCCATGTCGTGCAGGATGTCCTCGGCCGCCATCGTGGACGGCCGGATCCGGGACTCGGCGAACGCCAGGTCCTCGGGGATGGACGGGTTGAGGTGGTGGCAGACCATCAGCATGTCGAGGTGCTCGTCGAGCGTGTTGACGGTGTGCGGGCGGGTCGGGTTGGTCGAGGACGGCAGGATGTTGCCGTAGGAGGCGACCCGGATGATGTCGGGTGCGTGCCCGCCGCCGGCCCCCTCGGTGTGGTAGGCGTGGATCATCCGGTCGCCGATCGCCGCCAGCGTCGACTCCACGAACCCGGCCTCGTTGAGGGTGTCGGTGTGGATCGTGACCTGGGTGCCGGTGGCATCGGCCACCGACAGGCAGGCGTCGATGGCGGCCGGGGTGGTGCCCCAGTCCTCGTGCAGCTTGAACCCCGAGGCCCCGGCGCGGAGTTGTTCCAGCAGCCCCTCGCGGCTGACCGTGTTGCCCTTGCCGAGCAGCGCGACGTTGATCGGGTAGGAGTCGAGAGACTCCAGCATCCGGGCGAGGTACCAGGTGCCGGTGACGGTGGTGGCCTTGGTGCCCTCGGCGGGTCCGGTGCCGCCGCCCACGATGGTCGTCACCCCGGCGGCGAGGGCCTCGTCGAGGATCTGCGGGCAGATCAGGTGGACGTGGGAGTCGATCGCCCCGGCGGTCAGGATCTTCCCGTTGCCCGCCAGGATCTCGGTCGAGGGGCCGATCACCAGGTCCGGATGGACTCCGTCCATGGTCTCGGGGTTTCCCGCCTTGCCGATCGCCACGATGCGGCCGTCCCTGACGCCGATGTCCGCCTTGACCACGCCCCAGTGGTCGAGGATCACCGCACCGGTGATCACCAGGTCGGGCGCACCCTCGGCCCTGGTGGTCCTGGCCTGGCCCATCGACTCCCTGATGACCTTGCCGCCGCCGAAGACCGCCTCGTCGCCCGCTCCGGCGGGGCCCGTCGACAGGTCCTCGGTGACCTCGATGAGCAGGTCGGTGTCCGCCAGCCTGATCCGATCCCCGACGGTGGGGCCGTAGAGCGCGGCGTAGCGGGATCGTTCAACGAACACCGGGACTCCCATCGAGAGGTCCGGCCCATTCGGGACGGAGACCGGGGACGATCCGCAGCCCGCCGATCGGCACGAGGGTCACGTCGCGCTCCACACCGGGTTCGAACCGCACCGCCGTACCCGCGGGGACGTCGAGCCGGGTGCCCCAGGCCGCCTGGCGGTCGAACTCCAGGCCGGGGTTGCACGCGGAGAAGTGGTAGTGCGAGCCGACCTGGATCGGCCGGTCCGCGGTGTTGACGACGCGGACGGTGACGCGCTCACGGCCCGGGTTGAGCGGGATGGGCGTGTCGCCGTACAGGATCTCGCCGGGTGTCATCGGCGCTCACCGCTCCTTGGGGTCACGGGATCGGCTGGTGGACGGTGACGAGCTTGGTGCCGTCGGGGAAGGTGGCCTCGATCTGCACGGACGACAGCATCTCGGGCACCCCCTCCATGACGTCGTCGCGGGAGAGCACCTTGCGCCCCGCCTCCATCAGCTCGGCGACGGTCCGCCCGTCCCTGGCCCCCTCCATGAGGAAGGACGCGATGATCGCGGTGGCCTCGGGGTGGTTGAGCCGGAGGCCACGTGACCTGCGGTCGCGGGCGAGACCGGCGGCGACGTGGATGAGCAGGCGTTCCTGCTCGTGTGGTGTGAGCCGCATGCCCGGACCATAGGAACCGGCGGTTTCGGTGACGTTGCGCGTCGATGTCATGCCTGTTTCCAGAGGACGTGAGCTGCGCGAAAGAGGAGGAACCGTCCATCGGCGCTCCTTCCTTGCGGGCCCGCCGAGGCGTTCTGAAGTTAATATCACGAAATTTGTTGATTTATCGGGACAAATATTTGGGGGTTATTCGCGGCGCCGCGTCCTGTCACGGCGGTGATATCCCGGTAAGACGCAATTAACAACCGCGAACTAGGCGGGAAACCTCACTCAGTCACCTTGGCGGCAGATAGATCGGTGCGGGGGCCGTACCGGCAAGGAGGAAAGTCATTGAGGAAGACAGCATGGTGCTCCGCGGTGGCCGTCGCGGCACTGGTCGCGACGCTGACCGCCTGCGGCGGTGAAGCCCCTGCGAACAAGGACGCGGCCGCCGCGAGCGGCGGTGAGGGAGACATCAAGGTCGGCGTCCTGCACTCGCTGAGCGGCACCATGGCCATCAGCGAGGTGACCGTCAGGGACGCCGAACTGCTCGCCATCGAGGAGATCAACGCCGCCGGGGGAGTGCTCGGCAAGAAGCTGGTCCCGGTGGTGGAGGACGGCGCGTCCGACTGGCCCACCTTCGCGGAGAAGGCCACCAAGCTCATCCGCCAGGACAAGGTCGCCACCACCTTCGGCGGGTGGACCTCCGCCAGCCGCAAGGCGATGCTGCCGGTCTTCGAGCGGAGCAAGGCCCTGCTGTGGTACCCGGTGCAGTACGAGGGCCTGGAGAGCTCGCCGTACATCTTCTACACCGGCGCCACCACCAACCAGCAGATCATCCCGGGCCTCGACTATCTCAAGGAACAGGGCAAGAAGAAGATCTTCCTGGTCGGCAGCGACTACGTCTTCCCCCGGACCGCCAACAAGATCATCAAGGCGTACGCGGCGGCGAACGACATGGAGATCCTCGGCGAGGAGTACACCCCGCTCGGCCACACCGAGTACAGCACGCTGACCAACAAGGTCCTCCAGGCCAAGCCGGACGCCGTCTTCAACACCCTCAACGGTGACAGCAACGTCGCCTTCTTCAAGCAGCTCAACAGCGCCGGGGTCACCGCGGAGAAGATGCCCGTGCTGTCGGTGAGCGTCGCCGAGGAGGAGGTCAAGGGCATCGGCGTCGACAACATCGCCGGCCACCCCGTCGCCTGGAACTACTACCAGACCACCGACAACGCGGCCAACGAGAAGTTCGTCGCCGCGTTCAAGGCCAAGTACGGCGCGGACAAGGTGACCTCCGACCCGATGGAGGCCGGATACAACGCCGTCTACCTCTGGGCCGAGGCGGTCAAGAAGGCCGGCAGCGTCGAGGTCGAGGCGGTCAGGAAGGCGGCGGGCGGCATCGCGCTGGACCGTCCCGAGGGCCTCGTCACCATCGACGGTGAGAACCAGCACATGTACAAGACGGCCAGGATCGGGGTGATCCAGCCCGACGGTCTCATCAAGGAGGTCTGGAACTCCGGTGAGCCGATCAAGCCCGACCCCTACCTCAAGGGCTACCCCTGGGCGAGTGGCCTGGCCACCGGCTGACCCCCCAAGACCGGCTCCGGACCGGGCCGTGACCAGATCACGGAAAGTACCGTGGCGCGCCCACGACGCGGCGCGGCCCGGCTCCGGAGCCACACACTCGTAGGAAGGGGACCTTCGGTGGAGGCCTTTCTCAACCAGCTCCCGATCGGCCTGTCCATCGGCGCCGTGCTGCTCCTCATCGCCCTCGGGCTGACGTTCACGTTCGGCCAGATGGGCGTGATCAACATGGCCCACGGCGAGTTCATCATGGCCGGGGCGTACACCGCCTACCTGCTCCAGGACCTCACCGGCCGGATGGCGGTGATCGTGGCCCTGCCCGTCGCCTTCCTGGTCGCCGGGCTGATGGGGCTCATCCTGGAACGGGCCGCGATCCGGCACTTCTACGGCCGCCCGCTCGACACCCTGCTGCTCACCTGGGGCGTCAGCCTCGTGCTCCAGCAACTCGCCCGCGACCTGTTCGGGGCGCCCAACGTGCAGGTCCAGGCACCCACCTGGCTGCAGGGCGGCATCGCGTCCCTGCCGTACAACCGGCTGTTCATCTTCGGCCTGGCCGTCGCCACGGTCATCGGCATCTGGGCCTACATGAACCGCACCGGCGCCGGCCGCCGGATGCAGGCCGTGATGCAGAACCGGCAGCTGGCCGCGGTCAGCGGCATCAACACCGCCCGGGTGGACCAGCGGACCTTCTTCATCGGCTCAGGGCTGGCCGGGGTCGCCGGGGTGGCGCTCACCCTCATCGGCCCCGTAGGCCCGGCGCTGGGCACCTACTACATCGTCGACGCCTTCCTGGTGGTCGTCGCCGGAGGGCTCGGCCAGCTGCGCGGCGCCGTCATCGCCGCCGCGGGCCTCGGCCTGCTCAACTCCTACGCCGAGTTCTGGAGCGACGCCAGCCTGGCGAAGGTCATCGTGTTCGCCGCGATCATCGCCTTCCTCCAGTTCCGCCCGCAGGGCCTGTTCGTACTCCGATCGAGGGCGCTCACATGAACCTCGCACGTCTCAGAGGGCCCGGGGTCTTCGCGGTGGTGGCCGTGCTCGCCCTGGTCGTCGCACCGCTGGTGCTGGAACCCTTCCGCCTCGGCCTGCTGGCCAAGTACCTCTGCTTCGCGATCATCGCCCTGGGCATCGGCCTGGCCTGGGGGCAGGGCGGCATGCTCGTCCTCGGTCAGGGCGTGTTCTTCGGCCTCGGCGGCTACGCCATGGCGATGCACCTGAAACTGGTGGACGCCCAGGGAGACCTGCCCGACTTCATGGTGTGGAGTGGGGTCGAGCAGCTGCCCGCCCTGTGGAAACCGTTCGCGAACCCGGTGCTCGCGCTCGCCATGGTCGTCGTCGGGCCGATGCTGATCGCCACGGTGCTCGGCCTGCTGGTGTTCAGGCAGCGGGTGCGCGGCGCCTACTTCGCGATCCTCACCCAGGCGCTCGCCGCCGCGTTCGTCATCCTGCTCGTCGGCCAGCAGGGCCTGACCGGCGGTACCAACGGCCTGACCAACTTCTACGACCTGTTCGGCCAGGACCTGGCGGCCGACTCCACCCAGCGCGGACTGTACTTCGTGGTCGCGGTCGTCACCGGGCTGCTCTACCTCGGTGCCCGCCAGCTGGTGGGCAGCCGCTTCGGGCGGCTGCTCGTCGCGATCAGGGACGGCGAGGACCGCGTCAGGTTCCTCGGCTACGACCCGGCCAGGGTGAAGACCGTCGTCTTCGCGATCTCAGCGGGCATGGCCGGGCTGGCGGGTGCCCTGTTCGTGCCGGTGGTCGGCATCATCTCGCCCGCGCTGCTGGGGGTGGTCCCCTCGCTCGAACTGGTCGTCGCCGTCGCGGTGGGCGGCAGGTTCGCCCTCGCCGGGGCCATCCTCGGCGCGGTCGTCATGGGGTACGCCAAGACATCCTTCAGCGAACAGTTCGCCGACGGCTGGCTCTACCTGCAAGGTGCGCTGTTCATCCTCGTCATGACCCTGGCCCCCAAGGGGATCCTCGGCCTGGCGGCGTCGGCCCGCGACGCCCTGGCCCGGCGGTCGAAGCGGCCCACGGCTCCGGAATCCCCGCACACGGACGACGCCCCCAGCAGGAGAGTCATGGAGGAAGTCGGATGAGCCCGATGATCGAGGTACGCGGGCTGTCGGTGGTCTTCGACGGCTTCCGCGCCATCGACGGCATCGACCTGACCGTCGAGGAGGGGGAACTGCGCTTCCTGATCGGCCCCAACGGGGCGGGGAAGACCACGCTCATCGACGTCATCACCGGCCTCACCCGGCCCACCGCCGGCGAGATCGTCTTCGCCGGCCGCAGCCTGGCCGGCCTGCGCGAGCACAGCATCGTCAGGCTCGGTGTCGGGCGCACCTTCCAGACCTCGGTGGTCTTCGAGGAGCTCACGGTCTCAGAGAACCTCGACCTGGCGGCCTCCTTCCGGCGTCCGCTCTGGTCGCTGGCCCGGCGCAGGCGCGGGATCTCCGAGGCCGTCGCCGACGCACTGGAGACCACGGGGCTGCGGGAGCTGGCCGACCGGCCCGCGGGGGTGCTCTCCCATGGGCAGCGGCAGTGGCTGGAGATCGGCATGCTGCTCACCCAGGGCCCCAAGCTGCTCCTGCTGGACGAGCCGGTGGCCGGGATGTCGAAGGACGAGCGGGAACGGACCGGTGAGCTGCTGACGTCCGTGGCCGACGACCACACGGTGATCGTGATCGAACATGACATGGAGTTCCTGCGCAGGTACGCCTCGCAGGTCACCGTCCTGCACGAGGGCAAGGTGCTGATCGAGGGCTCGGTGGACCAGGTCCGCGACGACCCGCGCGTGCAGGAGGTCTATCTCGGAAGGAAGCGCGGCGATGCTGTCAGTACAGGATCTTGACGCCGGGTACGGCAGGGCCCGGGTGCTGTTCGGGGTCTCCCTGCGGGTGGAGCCAGGGCAGCTGGTGTGCGTGATGGGCCGCAACGGGGTGGGCAAGACCACCCTGCTCAACACCGTGATGGGCGTGCTGCCCGCCACCGCGGGTTCGGTCACCTTCGAGGGCCGGGACGTGACGCGCCTGCCGCCGCACGAGCGGGTACGGCTCGGCATGGCGTACGTCCCCCAGGGGCACGAGACCTTCCCTCAGCTCAGCGTGCTCGGCAACCTTCAGGTCACGCTGGAGGCCTCCGGCGGCCCGCAGCAGGCGCTGGAGGAGGCGCTGGAGACCTTCCCCCGCCTGAAGCCGCTGCTCAAGCGGCGTGCCGGATTCCTGTCCGGCGGACAGCAGCAGCAGCTCGCGATCGCCCGCGCGCTCGTCACCCGACCCAGGCTGCTCATCCTGGACGAGCCCACCGAGGGCATCCAGCCCTCGATCATCATCGAGATCGAGGAGGCGATCGAGCGGCTGCACGCCTCCGGCCTGTCGCTCCTGCTGGTCGAACAGTATCTGGACCTGGCGCTCCGTCTCGCCGACCGTTTTCTCATCCTCGACGCCGGGCACGTCGCCCATTCGGGAGCGGTGGAGGAATTACACGGAGAGGAAATTCACCGCCTTCTTGCCGTGTGAGCCGCACTATTCCATATCAAGAAGGTCGTATTTGATCTCTTCTTGATGAAGAACCTCCCGCTGCGGGCGATGGCGACATAACCTACCCAGCAAAAAGGGAGTCCGGGGGTGTCATGACGGAGGAACCTGCGGACGGGGGGGCGCGAGCGGAGGGGGCGCCGGGCCCTTCCGGGAATCACGGTCGCTCCGACCGGCGACCCGGCCGCGAGGCCGGCAGGCCGGCCGACGACGAGCGCGAGGGGCGATCCGGCGGCGAGACCGGCGGATCGCCCGGTGACGGGCGTGACCGGTGGTCCGACGATCGACATGACCGTGAGCGGCGCCTCGACGGCCGGCCGGAGCGGTACGGTCATGAGCGCCGGTTCGACGAGCGGTACGAGCATGACCGATGGGACGACGACAGGTACGGACGTGACCCGCGGCCCGAGGATGCGCGGCCCTTCGAGGACGCCTACCCCGGCGCGCGGATCGATCCGCCGGGGACGCCGGCCAGGCGTGGGTTCCGCCGGTTCCGGCTGACGGCCTGGATCGCGCTGGTCGTCGCCGCGGTCGTGGTCGGGGTGTCCATCGCCTGGGTGAACGGGCCGCCCACCGAGGCCGAGCTACGGGAGAAGGCGGGGCTTCTCAGCAAGGACAGGCTCCGGATCGGCGTGAAGGACGACACCCCGGGCATCGCCCTGAGGTCGAAGGACGGGAGCGGCTTCGAGGGCTTCGACATCGACATCGCCTACATGATCGCGGCGGATCTGGGCTTCCGGCGCGACCAGGTCGAGTTCATGTCCATCGAGACCGAGGACAGGGCGCGCATGCAGGCCCGGAACGAGAACGGGGAATTCGTCAGGGTCGACCTCGTGGTGGCGACCTTCAGCGTGACGCCCGACCGCAGGGCGGACCCCTCCGTCGGCTTCTCCACGCCCTACCTCTTCACCGAGCAGTCGGTGGTGACCAGATCCGACTACGAGGACGAACACGTCGCCTCCCTGGGGCAGCTTGAGGGCAAGAAGGTCTGCTCGCTCGGGACCTCGACCTCCCTGGTCGAGTTGAGCAAGGCGATAAAGGGCAACCCCATCGCCGAGGGCCTGATCAGCAAATGCGTGGAGCGTCTCCGGAGGGGCGACATCGACGCGGTGACCACCGACGCGGCACTCCTGGCCGGGTTCGTCACGCAGGACAGGAACCTGCGCCACCACGACATCGCGCTGGAGAAGACGGAGATGTGGGCTGTCAACGCGGGGCCCAACGCCGCGCTGCGCACCCTGGTCGACCTCGCGCTCTACCGTTCCTACGCCGATCCGCAGAACCAGCGCTGGGAGGAGGCGTACAAGACCCACATCGAGCCGCTGCTGAGGACCAACCCGGGAGTGAACGTGGCCCAGGCGGAGCAGCCGTGCGCGCTTCCCCCGCCGGTGCGCCGCTGGCCGTGGGAGCGGACCCTCCCCCTCCAGGATTGTCCCTCCGCGCCTTGAAGACCGACAGGCGGGTCAGGGACGCGCCGAGGAACCAGGAGTGGTTCCTCACACTGCTGCCGGTGTTCCCGATCGTCCTGCTGGTGATGCGGCTGTGGTACGCCAGCAGGCAGGACACCCAGACGCTGCTCCTGCTCGTGCAGACCATCAGCCCGCTGGGCATGCTGAGCGCGATCCTGCTGACCACGGTGTGGGTGCTGCCCGTCGTCGTCGTCGGTGGCCGGCTCCTCGGCACCCTCTACTGGATCAGCACGGGCCGTTCCTCATGGCTGGTGCGCGCGGCCCGGCGGCTGCCCGGCTGGGTCGCGGGCCTGGCCGTCGTGGTGGGCGTGGGCACCTGGCAACTGCGCTTCCTGCCCACGCTGATGATGCTGTCGCTCGCGCTGGCGGGCCTGACCGTGCGCGAGCGGTACCCGGCCCACGAGGAGTTGCGGACCACGTTCTGCTACGCGCTGCCGCTGATCGCCGCGGTGCTGTCGTACGTGCTGCTGTGGCCTGCCGTCGTCACCGCGTTCGCCGAGCGGGACGTGGCGACCGCGATCCTGCTGACGCTCCCCCCGGTGTGCGTGCCGCTGCTGACCGGCCCGGTGCCCGCGGCGTCGGCCAGGGTGCTGACCCACGGCATCGCGATCGCGATGGCGGTGTTCACCCCGTTCCTGGTCGGCGCGGTGGTGATGAGGGCGCCGATCCTCCCGCTGATCGCGCTGGAGATCACCGAGGAGGACTCCTCCGAGGTGCTCGTGGGCTACATGGTCGCCAGTGACGACCTGATGACCACGGTCCTGCACCGCGACGGTGCGGTGAGCTTCATCTCCAACGAGCGGCTGCGGTCGAAGGTGCTCTGTCCCGACCCCGGCGAGGTGCCCAGGACATGGGCGAACCTGCACGGCTGGTACGTCGAACAGAGTGTGATCTCCTGGCTCGCCCCGGTCTCGCGGCGGACCCCGGCCGATTCACGCTGCGAGGGCCGCCCGGCCGCGGAACCCGCTCCCGTCTCCCCGTCCCCGTCCCCGACTCCGGCAGGGGCCTTGGGAGCGGGCGGTCACTGACGGTAGTCCTCGACCTCGTCGATCGGGCGGGGCGCGGCGGAGTCGGGGTCCTCGCCGAACTCGCGGCGTGCCCGGCGCTGCCTGAGCAGGTCCCATGCCTGGTCGAGAGCCTCCTCCAGCTGCTGGATCCGGTTGTTCTCCTCATGCGAGGAGATCGAGTGCGAGGTCAGTCTCTTCCGGAGCTCGCGCTCCTCGGCGATGAGCTCGTTGATGTGGGCGAGGATGTCGATGTCCTTCACGGCGGTTCCCCCCGTCAGAGTTCTCCTCTGGTGACCGTACCGTCGGAAGCCGAGCCGGTGGCGCCGGTGCGGTTCGCGTCGCGCGCCTTCCTCGGACGGCGTCCCGGAGATCTTCGAGTTCCGCCATGTGAGACCTGGGCTCGGGCATTCGAAGCCGTCTGGTAGCGTGCAATGCATGCTGCGCGGGCTGCTTCTTAGCTGCCGCGACGAGGGCCTGTAAAGGCCGGCTCCCTCGTCGCGGAGCGAGCCATGCGTGTCGGCCACGATTGTTTTCCCAGTCGAGGAGCCTTTGCATGTATCCGCAGCAGCAACCCAGCCCCATGCCGTTCAAGCGCTACGAGTCCTTCGAGCCGATCCGGCTGACCGACCGGACCTGGCCGGACAAGGTCATCGAGCGGGCACCCCGGTGGTGTGCCGTCGACCTGCGTGACGGCAACCAGGCGCTGATCGACCCCATGGACCCCCACCGCAAGCTCAAGATGTTCGAGCTGCTGGTGAAGATGGGCTACAAGGAGATCGAGGTGGGCTTCCCCGCCGCCTCCCAGACCGACTTCGACTTCGTACGGCAGATCATCGAAGAGGGGCTGATCCCCGACGACGTGGTGATCCAGGTCCTGACCCAGGCCAGGCCCGAGCTGATCGAGCGGACCTTCGAGTCGGTGCGCGGGGCCAAGCAGGCGATCATCCACCTGTACAACTCCACCTCCACCCTCCAGCGCAGGGTCGTCTTCGGCCAGGACCGCGAGGGCATCACCGCGATCGCGGTCGAGGGCGCCAAGCTCTGCAAGAAGCTGGCCGCCGAGATGGACGACACGGAGATCTACTTCCAGTACTCCCCGGAGTCCTTCACCGGCACCGAGCTGGAGTACGCGGTGGAGGTCTGCGACGCCGTCAACGACGTGTGGCAGCCCACCCCCGACCGCAAGGTCATCGTCAACCTGCCCGCCACCGTCGAGATGTCCACGCCCAACATCTACGCCGATCAGATCGAGTGGATGCACCGCAACCTGGCCTATCGCGACTCGATCGTGCTCTCCCTGCACCCCCACAACGACCGGGGCACCGCCGTCGCCGCCGCCGAGCTGGGCTACCTGGCCGGGGCGGACCGGATCGAAGGCTGCCTGTTCGGCAACGGCGAGCGCACCGGCAACGTCTGCCTGGTCACGCTGGGCATGAACCTGTTCTCGCAGGGCATCGACCCGGAGGTCGACATCTCCGACATCGATGAGATCCGCCGGATCACCGAGTACTGCACCCAGCTGCCCGTCCACCCGCGCCACCCGTGGGGCGGCGAGCTGGTCTACACCGCCTTCTCCGGATCTCACCAGGACGCCATCAAGAAGGGCTTCGAGCACCTGGAGCGCGACGCGGCCGCCGCGGGCGTCCCGGTCGGGGAGTTCACCTGGGCGGTCCCCTACCTGCCGATCGACCCCAAGGACATCGGCCGCACGTACGAGGCGGTCATCAGGGTCAACAGCCAGTCGGGCAAGGGCGGGGTCGCCTACATCATGAAGGCCGACCACCAGCTGGACCTGCCGCGCCGCCTGCAGATCGAGTTCTCCCGCGTCGTCCAGAGCCGTACCGACGCCCTCGGCGGCGAGGTGAGCCCGGCCCAGATGTTCGAGATCTTCAGCGACGAGTACCTGCCGAACGAGGCCGGCCCGTGGGGACGGCTGGGCCTGCTGGCCCACCGCACGGTCTCCCAGGGCGACGAGAAGGACGCGATCAGCGCCGACCTGCGGATCGACGGGGAGATCCGGGAGATCGAGGGTGTCGGCAACGGCCCCATCTCCGCCTTCTGCGAGGCCCTGGCCAGGGTCGGCGTCGAGGTTCGCGTCCTCGACTACGCCGAGCACGCAATGAGCGCCGGCACCGACGCCAAGGCCGCCTCCTACATCGAGTGCGAGATCGCCGGTCAGGCCCTGTGGGGTGTCGGCATCGACGCCAACACCACCGCCGCCGCGCTCAAGGCCGTCATCTCCGCGGTCAACCGCGCCAACCGCTAGCCCCCGGCACGACCCGCCGGGGCGACGCGCCCGACAACGACCCACAAGGTCACCTGTCGTCCACTCGACCGCGCCTCCCGCGTGACCCGCGGGCGCGCGGTCGAGTCGTCTCGGCGGGTGGCCGGGGCCGTGGGGAAACCGGTCGTCCTGGCACTATATGATTTACAAGTAAAACACTTGCTAACCATATGAACGGGGATCATGAAGGAACGGCCGGGGCGGCGACTGCCGCTGAGGGGGGTGTTCCGGCTCGGCCGGTTCGGCGACATCTGGCACAAGCACGCGCTCAGCGCGGTCATCGCGCTGGCGATCCCCGACCTGGTCCTTCTCGCCGTGGGCCGGCTGGATCTGGCGGTCTACACCTCCGCCGGAGCGATGTGCGCCCTGTACGGGCACGGCCTGCCGTACGCGGCGCGGGCGCGCGGCCTGATCCGGGTGGCGCTGGGCATGATCGGCGGGGTGGGGGTGGCGCTCGTCGCGTCCGGCCTCACCCGGTCCACCGCGATCCTGATCATCGTGTCCGCGGTGCTGGCCGCCCTGCACAAGGTGGTCTGCGACGCCACCCGGATCGGCCCACCCGGGAATCTGATCTTCACCTTCATGGCTGCGACCTGTGCCTTCATCCCCCAGCGGCTCACCGAGGTGCCCTTTCACCTGGCGCTCGCCGCACTGGGCGCCATCCTTGCCTGGCTGGTCTGCATGGCCCCGGCGCTCGTCCGGCCCGAGGGGCCCCAGCGGATCGCCGTCGCCCGCGCGCTGGAGGCGGTCGCGCGGCTCCCGCACGCGGCCTCCACCGGCGGCACCCCGACACCCCGGGCCCGCCACGACGCCGCCGCGGCGGTGAACGCCGCCTGGCGCACTCTCCTGCCGGTGCCCGCGAGCCCGAACCGCGGCGCGCTGGAGCGCCTGCTGGTACACGCCGAGGAGACCCTCGCGACAGGTTTCACCACCGAGGCCGCCCGGCTGACGGGCTGGGCCACCGACCTGCGCCGGAACCGGCCGCTGCCCCGCACGAGCCTCACCGAGGACGAGGCCGCCGAGCTGGCCGGCATCGCGATGGAACGGGCCGTCCGGAGCCGCGAGCCGAGCCTGCTGCGGGCGTTCCATCCGGCCTCCGCGCTGTTCCCGATCGGGATCAGGGTCGCCGTCGGCTCCGCGCTGGCCGGGTTGACCTCGATGGCACTGGGGGTCAGTCACCCCTACTGGGCGGTCGTGATGGCCGCCTCCGTCCTCCAGGCCAACGCCACGCTGTCCTGGCAACGGGCGCTGCAGCGCACCCTCGGCAGCGTGTTCGGACTTCTCGTCTTCACCCTGCTGCTGCCGATCAGCCGCACCGGGCAGCTCACGCTGGTGCTGCTGGTGCTGTTCCTCCAGTTCTGCGCCGAGGCGTTGATCACTCGTAACTACTGGCTCGGCACGGTGTGCGTGACCCCGATGGCCCTCCTGCTGACCGAGTTCTCCGGATACCAGCCCGCCGGGCAGCTGATCGCCGACCGCTGGCTGGACACCTGTGTGGGCGTCGCGGCGGGACTGCTCGGCTGCCTGCTGGTGACCAACCGCCGTACCGCCGGCCGGATCGACGCCGCCCTGCACCGGGTGGCCGTCACCCGGGCCGCGGCGGGACATCTGCTGGCGAGCGGCTCGGCGGGGCCCGGCGACATCTCCCGGGCCCGAGGCCTGCTCGTCGCCGCCCTGGTGGAACTCCGGGAGGCCGCCGAGGTCGCGGCCGGCGAGTGGTGGCAGCGTGTGCTGCCGGCGGAACGGATCGCCCACGCCGAGCAGGAGGGCCACCGTACGCTCGCGTGCCTGAGGGGACCCGTCCGGGATAGAGTCGCCTCAAATTCGATCAACGGGTGAGGGAAGCGGGGGCGTGGAGGACATCGTCGCGCAGGTGATGCGCCAGTGGCGCGGTGTCCACCCGGGGCTGGACACCGCGCCGATGGCCGTGATCGGCCGCCTCAACCGCTGTTCCCTGCTGATCCAGCAGGCCGCCGACGCGCCGCTGCGCGAGCACGGTCTGACCCGGTCGGAGTTCGACATCCTCGGTGCGCTGCGGCGGCTGGATCGGGAGCTCACCCCCAGCCAGATCGCCAGGGAGACCTTCGCCTCCGGCGCCGCCGTCACCAAGCGGTTGCGGTTCCTGGAGGAGCGCGGACTGGTGGCCCGCCGCCCCGACGACCGGGACGGGCGGGTGTCCCACCTCTCACTCACCGGGCAGGGCCGTACGCTCATCGACCAGATGCTCCCCGAGCAGGTCGACTACGACGCGTCGCTGCTGGCCGGCCTGGCCGTGGAGCGGCAGCGGGAGCTGGCGGAACTCCTCGGCGAGCTGCTCCTCCTGCTGGAGGGGCGGCTGGGCGTCCGTTCGCTCTGACCGCGCGCTCCTCCGCCCGCGGCGGCGACCGGCGGTACGAACCGGATGTGCCCGGCAGCCGAGCACTTTCCAAACTGGTGAATTCATAGCATTCCACGGCGAGTCGCTCCGAGGTGCCCCATCATTAGCGACATAGCATTTTTGCAGCTCAGGGTGTAATTCGCTCCCCCCGAACAAACCGAAAGCGACATTTTCGGCTATGTACGAAATTCGTATTTATCGGGGGAATTCATGCGATGTATCTTCGGCCTGGCCACCGCCGGGCTCGTTCTTCTCAGTGGCACGACGGCTGCCGCGGACGCGCTGCCGCAGCCGCCGGGCCGCGGGCCCGACCCGGCCGCGGGCCGGCCGATCGCCGACCCGCCTCCGTGGCCGCCGCGGCCGATGCCTCCGGGACCCGGATCGATCACGCTGCCCCCGCGACCGCCGATACCTCCGGGGCCGATGCCTCCGGGACCTGGGCCGCTGCCTCCGGGGCCCGGGTCGATGATCCCGCCCCCGAGACCTCCGTTCCCGCCACGGCCTCCGCTCCCGTGGCCGCCCGGCACGTGGGGTCAGCCGATTCCGCCTCGCCCGACCCCGCCTCCGCCGTGGCCGACTCCGTGGCCGCCGCGCCCGTTCCCGCCAAGGCCGACCGGATGGCCGCTTCCGCCGTGGCCGACTCCGTGGCCGCCGCGCCCGATTCCACCGCGCCCGATTCCGCCGTGGCCCGTGACGGTGGGCGTACCACTGGGCAGGGATCTCTCGCTGACCGTCGCGGGCAGGGCGGGCACCCGCAGCGTCCAGCTCAGTTGCTCGCCGGTCTTCGGGACGCACCCGCGCGCGGCGGACGCGTGTGCGGCGCTCTACCCGGCGCAGGGCGACCCGGCCCGGGTCAGCCCGACATGGATGGGGTGCGCGCGGGTGTACGACCCCACGACGGCGAGTGCGACCGGCACCTGGGACGGCCAGTACATCCAGTACCGGCGGACCTTCAGTAACGCGTGCGACATGCACGCCGCGACAGGTCCGGTCTTCGAGTTCTAGGTGCTCACCCTCGCGGGGCCGGAGGCGGTGAGCATCCCCCGTCGGCGCCCGTCATGAAACGGCGGCCCGATCGCCGGTGAGGGTGCTCACCGCCCCCCCGGCGGCTCCTACGCCGGCGGGGCATTCCGCCACCGTAGGAGTCTGAAATACCCTTGGGGCGGCGATGCCGTCGTCGCGCCCTCGCACGGCCATCCATATGCGGCGCGCGTTCGCCGTGCACGGCCTGGCGCGAGGCGTAGAGAGGGCACGATGTGACCGGACGGCTGCTGAACTGGGCGGGCAACATCACCTACGGCGCCGTGCGGTTCCACCGCCCCGGCAGCGTGGAGCAGCTCCAGGAACTGGTCGCCGGTAGCGACGCCGTCCGTGCACTCGGCACCCGGCACTCCTTCAACGAGATCGCCGACCGCCCCGGCGGTGATCTCGTCTCGCTGGAGGGTCTGCCGGGTGGGCCCGAACTCGACCCGGCACGCGGCACGGTCACGGTCGGCGCCGGGGTGCGTTACGGCGAGCTGAGCCGCCATCTGCACGGTGCGGGCTACGCGCTGCACAATCTCGGCTCGCTGCCGCACATCTCGGTCGCCGGTGCCTGCGCCACGGCCACGCACGGCTCGGGCGACGCCAACGGCAACCTGGCGACCGCGGTCTCCGGCCTCGAACTGGTCACCGCCGACGGTGAGGTCATCTTCCTCAGCCGGGATCGGGACGGCGACCGCTTCGCGGGGGCGGTCGTCGCGCTCGGCGCGCTGGGTGTCGTCACCAGGGTCGTCCTCGACGTCGTCCCGGCCTTCGAGGTGCGGCAGCACGTCTACGAGAACCTGCCCTGGGCGCGCCTTGAGGAGCACTTCGAGGAGATCACCTCGGCCGGGTACAGCGTGAGCATGTTCACCGGATGGAACGGCCCGGTGATCGACCAGGTGTGGGTGAAGCGGCGCGACGGCGAGCCCGGCCCGTGGGAGCCGGCGGCGCGCTGGCTGGACGCCATGGCCGCCCCGGCCGACCGGCACCCGCTGCCGGGGCTGTCCGCCGTCAACTGCACCGCGCAGCTGGGGGTGCCCGGCCCCTGGTACGACCGGCTGCCGCACTTTCGCCTGGACTTCACTCCGAGCAGCGGGGAGGAGCTCCAGTCGGAGTATCTGTTCCCGCGCCACCACGCCCTGGCCGCGCTCCGCGCGCTGGACGGGGTCAGGGACGTCGTGTCCCCCGTCCTGCAGGTGTCGGAGATCCGCACCGTCGCGGCGGACGAGTTGTGGCTGAGTCCCTCCTACCGCCAGGACGTCGTCGCGGTCCACTTCACCTGGAAGAAGGACTGGCCCGCGGTGCGCCGGGTGCTCACCGTGATCGAGGACCTGCTGGAGCCCTTCGAGGCCCGCCCCCACTGGGGCAAACTCTTCCTGATGGGCCCCGAGCGCCTGGCGTCCCGGTACGACCGGCTACCGGACTTCCGGCGGCTGGCCGCCGACCTCGACCCCACGGGCAAGTTCCGCAACCCGTTCGTGAACGATCGTCTCTTCGCGGACGGTGCCACCTCATCGGTGTCGAGGTGACGGTCTGTCCGCCGGCCGGTCGCCTCGCCGAACGGGACACTCCGGCACTGCCCCTGCTCCACGGCGCTGCCGGGTAGCGCCGACGTCGGACTGCGCCTCGCCCCCCCGACCGGTTCGTCACTTCCTGGAAACGAGGCCGCGGGTGATGGCCTCCTCGCGGAGGCGTTTCAGCGGGATCGCCGTGCCGTCGCGGTCGATGCGCCAGACGTCCCAGCCGGCGCACGCCTTGCTCCCCGCGGCCGCCGCCCCGGCGGCGGACAGGGAGTGGTAGGCCTGGTCCGTCGCCGCCAGCCTGATCCTGCCGTCCTCCTCGATCGTTGCGTGGTGGACCTCGCCCCTGACCGTACGGAAGATCTTGGTGTTCGCCGCTATCAGTCCGTGATCGATCAGGTCGATGACCTCGACGCCGTAGTGGCGGCGGCCGGAGAGCGGCTCGGGGGGAGGCGGGAGGGGGATCACCGGGAGACGGAAACCGAGTCTGGCCGGGTTCCAGATCTCCTCGCAGAGCAGCCGGTAGAGGTGCTGGCGCTCCTCGATCTCCCGCACACCGAACTCGGGGCAGGGCCGGAACGCCTTGTCGAGCCCCGAGTCCTTGAGGTAGTGCGTGAACGGGGTGTTGCGCACGCGGCTCTTGGGATGCAGGGAGGCGGCGAGCCGGTTCTCCGCGTAGTAGTGCTCGATCTTCTTGGCGTAGGGGTCGTCCCGGAAGCTCGCGTTGACCGACTTGGGCAGGAGCAGCAGGGCGCCGAGGCGGTTGCGCCGGATGTAGAACTCCGCGGTGGTCTTGACGGCGTCCCGGTACCGTTCGAAGCGGTTGGCCCAGATGTGCTCGATCTCGTAGTCGCGCCGTCCCCGCAGGAAGTCGTACTCGTGCTGTCCGCCCTCGCAGGCGCGCTGGACGTGGGCGGTCATCCGGGAGAGCAGGTAGCGGACCACGCGGCGGTTGTTGGCCCGCAGCCCGAAGGAGGCCAGTTCGCGGAAGTCGTGGTCGAGCAGGGAGGTCTCCCGGCCGAGGACCGTGGCGACGTCATCGACGGTCCGGCAGATCCGCAGGACGGGAATCAGCCGGTGGATGATCTCGTCGAGGTCGCGGCGCTGCACGGGAAGGTTGTTGACGCACCTGCGCACGTAGAGGAGGTCGAGGAAGGACGCGACCATCGAGGTCTTCCGGGTGAACGTCTCGTCGGAGTCGTCGGGGGAGACGACGGAGAGCAGGAGGGTGAACTGGCCGTCGATGCCGTTGTAGCCGTTGAAGTAGACGGCGGCCAGGGCGGGGCTGAACTCCCGGCAGGCGCGGAGCAGTTCGCAGTAGCGTTTCGACACGTCCGTGAGCCTCCGCACGAACTTTTCGGCCTCTGCCGGGCGGCCGAGGCCCAGCTGGACGTCGTTGCGCAGGATCCACTCGTGGACGGCCCGCCCGATCTCGGCGGCGTCCTCGGAGTCCTTGTCGAGGTGCGCGTACTGCGCCAGCAGGAACGAGCGGACGTACGCGCTGGGTGTGTTGGCCTCGGGGGAGTCGGTCTCGGCGGTGGTGAGCCGGGCCAGCATGTCGGCCCACTCCCTGCCCAGGCCCTCGCGTGCCTGCTCGCCGATCCGCCGGAAGAGGTGGCCCTTGAGCAGGTCCACGTGGCTCAGCCGGAGCCCGCGGTCGTTCATCGACACGAAGATCTCGCGGCCGTTCTCCTGGTCGAGGGCCCGGATGCCGACCAGGCAGACCCGGTCCAGCAGCCACCGGACGAAGGGCACCAGGGCCTCGCCGCGCAACTTCTCGGGGAACTCCCCGTCGATCTCCCTGCTCCGGTCGTGCAGGTTGCGCACCGAGACGTGCGCGTCGTCGGGCAGGGTGAACCCCTTGAGACCGTTCCAATCGGTGACCAGGGAGTTGAGCAACTGTGCGCGGGACAGTTCCTCGGAGCTGCCGACCTTGAAGCTCCGCCTGCCGTGCCGCGCCGTGTAGGTGAGCCCTTCCAGCTCGTCGACGTTGATCGGCATCTCCTGGTCGAGCAGCAGTTGCCGGAGATAGATCAGTACGAGGTGGAGGGTGGTGACGCGCTGCTGGCCGTCGACGAGGAAGGTGCGGCCGTCGCTCTCGTGGTAGACGTAGGGGCCCAGGAAGTACGGGGCGTAGCGGCCGGCCTCCTCCTGGTCGTGCAGGGGGTTCCACTGGCTGAGGAAGCGCTGACTGAGGTCGTCGATCAGCGTGCTGACCTCGTGCCGGGTCCAGGTGTACTCCCGCTGGTAGTAGTCCAGTGCGAAGGAGTTCCGCTCGAAGAGGGCACGAACCGTCACACCCTCACCGTGAATAGGACTTTCCACCATGAAGTCGGCAGTGCCTCTCGCTGGGGGCGACTCACTCAAGAGCTGATTATTCTCATTTATCACTTTGAACCGGCGAGCGTTACCGACCGCCGCGAAGTCGTGACCTGGATCTCCGAAAGGGGCGGGTCCGAAGGGACCTCGCGCTGTGACGGTCGCCCCTTCGGAGGCCGGGTGTCAGGCGGGTAGGCCGAGCATGGCCGCGTGGCAGCGCATGGTGTGGTCGAAGGCCGCGGTGCGGTCCATAATCGTGTTGTTGAACTGGCCGAACAACTCGAAGCTGATCCAGCCGAACAGGCCGGTCCAGGCGATCAGGCTGCGGACGATCACGTCGTCGGGAACGTCGGGCATCAGCTCGCGCACGCGTGCGGCGTCCTCGCGGAAGGACGGCGGTACGGGCGGGTGGTCGCCGGGCGGGTTCAGGGCTCCGGCCCGGTGGGCGTCGGAGACGATCCGGCCGTAGACGACGGTGTCGCGGATTGCGGCGGGGACGGTGTCCTGCGGGGCCTGGTAGCCGGGGACGGGGGAGCCGTACAGCAGGGCGTACTCGTGCGGGTGGACCAGCGCCCAGTCCCGTACGGCGTGGCAGACCGCCATCCACCTGCCCGCGTGTTCGGTGTGCGGGACGGCCGCGTCGGCGTTCTCCACGGCCTCGCCGAGGGCGTTGTAGCCGTCGATGATCAGGGCCGTGAGCAGGTCGTCCTTGGAGGGGAAGTAGCGGTAGATCGCGGAGGAGGCCATGCCCAGCTCGCGGGCGACCGCGCGCAGGGACAGGCCGCTCGCGCCGTCGACGGCCAGTTGCCGGCGGGCGACGTCGGTGATCTCGCGGGTCAGCTCGGCCCTGACCCTCTCGCGTGCGGTGCGGCTCGAACTCATGCCGCGACCATATCAGAGCACTGGAAAGAAACGAGAGCACTGCTCTTGACGAGCGGTGCTCTTTAGCGAGAGCATTGCTCTCAGAACGGAACGGCAATCTCTGAGGAGCCTCCATGATCTCCCTGGCCAGGAACGCCAACCTGCTCGTCATGTTCCTGCTGGAGCTGGGCGTGCTGGCCTCGGTCGGCTACTGGGGTTTCGTCACCGGCTCGAACTGGCCGGTGAAACTACTCCTCGGCCTCGGTGGCCCGGCGCTGTTCGTCGCGGCCTGGGCGATCTTCGGCGCGGCCAACGGCGCGATGATCCCGCTCACCGGTCTCGCCCGCGCCGTCCTGGAGGTGCTCTGGTTCGGCGGCGGCGCCGCGGCGCTGGTCATGGCCGGCCGCGTCGTCCCCGGGATCGCCTTCGCCACCGTCTTCGTCGTCAACGCCGCGCTGCGGCTCATCTGGAACCAGTGAAGGAAGAACCATCATGGCCAAGCACGTCATCGCGGGAGCCGGTCAGGTCGGCTCCGAGGTCGCCCGGTTGCTGGCCGGGCGGGGACACGAGGTGGTCCTGGTCAGCCGCTCGGGCTCCGGACCCGAGCTGCCGGGCATCCGCAGGGTCGCCGCCGACGCGGGCGACCGCGCGGGACTGACCGCCCTGACCGAGGGCGCCGCGGTCCTCTACAACTGCGTCAATCCGCCCTACCACCGGTGGGCGCGCGACTGGCCGCCGCTCGCCGCGTCGCTGCTGGGCGCCGCCGAGGACACCGGCGCCGGATATGTCATCCTCGGCAACCTCTACGTCTACGCCGCGCCCACCGGGCCGATGCGGGAGAGCGACCCGCTGACCCCGCCCAGCGCCAAGGGCGAGGTGCGGGTCCGGATGTGGCAGGAGGCCCTGGCCGCGCACCGGGCGGGCCGGGTCAGGGTGACCGAGGTGCGCGGGTCCGACTACTTCGGCCCCGGCTGCCTGGACCAGTCGCACCTGGGAGAGAGGCTCGTCCCCAGACTGCTGGCGGGCCGGACCGTCCGCGTCATCGGTGACCCCGCGCAGCCGCACAGCTGGACGTATGTGCCCGATGTCGCGCGGGCCCTGGTCGCGGCGGGCGAGGGCGACCGGGCCTGGGGCCGTGCGTGGCACGTCCCGACGAACGAGCCGATGGCGGTGCGCGAGGTCGCCGGGCGGCTGTGCGCGCTCGCCGGGATCCCCGACCCGGGGGTCAAGGCCATGCCCCACTGGCTGCTACGCGCCGCCGGGACCTTCTCCCCGATGCTCGGCGAGCTGGAGGAACTGCGCTACCAGTTCGTCCGGCCCTTCGTCCTGGACTTGGATGACTTCCAGGCGGCCTTCGGCATCGCGCCGACCCCGATGGACGAGGCACTGACCGCGACGATCGCATGGTGGCGCGACCGCCTGGCCGCGGCGGCGTAGCGACGCGGGCCGCGTGCCGTACGGCGCGTGCGCCGGCGCGGGGGCGCGACGCGCGCGCCGAGGAGGGGCGCACGTCTGAGTACGCTCTCAACATGAAGATCGCTGTCATCGGCCTCGGGGACATCGCGCAGAAGGCATACCTGCCCGTCCTCGGCGCGACCCCCGGCCTCGACCTGCACCTGTGCACTCGCGACCGTGCCACACTCGACCGCCTGGGCGACGCCTACCGGGTCGAACGCCGGCTCTCCTCGGTGGACGAGGTGCTCGGCGCGGGGGTCGAGGCGGCCTTCGTGCATGTCGCGACGGAGGCGCACGGAGGGGTCGTCGAGTCGCTGCTGCGAGCCGGCGTCCACGTCTACCTGGACAAGCCGATCGCCTACACCCTCGCCGAGGCCGAGCGCCTGGTGCGGCTCGCGCGGGAGAGCGAGCGGTCGCTGCTCGTCGGTTTCAACCGCCGCAGGGCGCCGTCCTACGCCGCTCTGCGCGATCTTCCCCGCGACCTGGTGGTGATGCAGAAGCACCGTGCGCGCCTTCCGGACGACCCGCGGACCGTCGTCTACGACGATTTCATTCACGTTGTGGACACGCTCAGGTTCCTGATGCCGGGCGAGGTCGAGCACACCGTCGTCCGCACCCGGGTCAGGGAGGGGCTGCTGGAGCACGTGACGCTGGAGCTCTCCGGGGACGGCTTCACCGCCTTCGGGATCATGAACAGGGTGGGCGGCCTGGCGGAGGAGAGCGTGGAGGTCATGGGCGGTGGGGCCAAGCGCCGGGTGGTCAACATGGCCGACGTGACCGACCACACCGGCGCCGAGACCCTGACCAGGCGGGGCGACTGGACCCCGGTCTCCCGGCAGCGGGGTATCGAGCAGCTCTGCCTGGAGTTCCTCGACGCGGTCCGCTCCGGCACCGTCCTCGACGCCGGCGACGCCCTGGCCACCCACGCGATCTGCGAGGACATCGTCACCGCCGCGGCCCGGTAGCGTGCGACGGGACGCGACCTCGGGATCAGAGCCCGCGCGAGCGGTGCGCCTCGGCGACCCGGCCGACGCCGATCACATGGGCGGCCTGGCGCAGAGTGATCCCGCACTCGGCCGAGACCTCCGCGACCGTGTCGAACGCGTTCTCCACGAGGCCGCGGAGCCTGGCGTCCACCTCGCGAGCGCTCCAGGAGCGAGCCTGTGCCTCCTGCAGCCACTCCAGGTAGGAGACGATCACACCGCCCGCGTTGGCCAGGATGTCGGGGACCACCGTGACACCCGCGTCGGCGAGGATCCGGTCCGCCCCGGGCGTGGTGGGGCAGCTGGCGCCCTCCACGATCAGGCCGGCTCTGATCCGGGGGGCGTTCTCCTCGGTGATCGCTCCCTCCAGAGCCGCCGGAACGAGCACGTCCACGTCGAGTTCCAGCAGGTCGTCGTGGGACAGCGGGTCCGCCTCGGGGTATCCGCGCACCCCGCCGGTCTCCTTCGACCACGCCCGCAGACCGTCGACGTCCAGGCCCGAACGGTTGACCACGGCCCCGGTGCTGTCGGAGACCGCGACCACGAGAGCGCCCGCGTCGGCGAGGTGGCGCGCGGCGGGGGCGCCGACCTTGCCGAAGCCCTGGACCGCGACGGTACGGCCCCCGGGGGAGCCGCGCATCGCCCTGAGCGTGGCGAACCGCACGCCGCGTGAGGTGGCCTCCGCCCGCTCCGGCGCGCCGCCGCAGGCCGCCGATCCGTCGGCCATCACGCCGGGCACCGGGTAGCCCGCGTTCACCGAGTAGGTGTCCATGATCCAGGCCATGGTCCGCCTGTCGGTGCCGACCTCGGGGGCCGGGACGTCCCGCTCGGGGCCGACGATCGGCAGCACCTCGTTGACGTAGCGGCGGGTGACCCGCTCCAGCTCCCGGGCGCTCAGCGAGGCGGGGTCCACCGAGACGCCGCCCTGGGCGCCTCCGTACGGGATGCCGGCCAGCGCGCACTTCCACGTCATCCCCATGGCCAGCGCGGTGACCTCGTGTACGTCGGTGCCAGGGTGGAAACGGATGCCGCCCTTCGCCGGGCCGCGGGTGATGTTGTGCTGCACCCGGAAACCCTGCACGACGTCCATCCGGCCGTCCTCACGGCGGACCGGGACCGACACGGTGAGCGAGCGGCGGGGAGTGGCGAGCACGGCGCGCAGGCTGTCGTCCAGGTCCAGCCGGTCGGCCGCCTGGTCGAGCTGGAAGAGCGCGGAGTCGAGGGCCTGCCGGCCTGGGCTGACGGGAGCGGTGGTGGCCGGCGTCGTCGACGGCACCGTGAGCGTCCTCAAGGGAAACCTCCGTACGGAGCACATGGTCACGATCAGAGTAGGTGTGGTTTTTTGCCTGCGGGGACGGGCAGTGTTTCGTTCTCGTGACCGCTCCGAGGCCCGGTCGCGTCACCGCGACCGGATGGTGCGTTGTTATCTGCCCGCGTCTCTGGGCAATCTGGGGGGAAGGTAAGGATCTGGTGGGCTTCCAGTAAGGATTCCTGCCGTCATGCGGTGACTGAGGGGATGAAGGTGCCGGAACTTGTAGTCGGACCGATGCTGCGTTACGTCGACGAGACGAGCGCGTCGGTATGGCTGGAGACGAGCGAGCCGTGCGAGGTGACGGTCGAGGTCGACGGCGCGAGCTCGCAGGCCAGGACGTTCACGGTGCACGGTCACCACTACGCGATCGTTGACGTGGCGGGTGGCGGGACCTACCAGGTACGCCTGGGTGCCGAGACCGTGTGGCCGTTGCCCGACCAGCCGCCCAGCCGCATCCGCCTGCTCGGCCCCGACGGGCCGGACCGGGTGATGTTCGGCTCCTGCCGGACCAGCGTGCCGCACGACACCCTGCACACGATCTCCCACGGGGTGGACATGCTGCGCGCGTACGGCTGCACCCTGATGGAGACGCCCGAGGATCGCTGGCCCGACCTGCTGCTGCTCCTCGGCGACCAGGTCTATGCCGACGAGCCCTCCGCCGAGATGCTGGAGTTCATCGGAAACCGCAGGGACAGCGAGCCGAAGAAGGAGATCGCCGACTTCGAGGAGTACGCCGAGCTGTACCGCCTGGCGTGGACCGACCCGGAGATCCGCTGGATCCTCTCCACGGTGCCCACCGCGATGATCTTCGACGACCACGACCTGCGCGACGATTTCAACACCTCCAGCACCTGGCGCGAGCAGATGGAGCACGTTCCGTGGTGGCGGCGCCGGGTGATCTCCGGAATCGGCGCCTACTGGGTCTACCAGCACCTGGGCAACATGTCGCCGGCGGAGCGCGCCGCCGACGAGCTGCTCAGCAAGGTCTGCGCGGCCGAGGCCGACGGCGCGGAGGTCCTCGACGCCTTCGCCGACCACGCCTACGACGTACCCGCCGACAGCCGGTGGAGCTACGCCCGCGACCTCGGCGACACCCGTCTGATCATGCTCGACTCCCGTTGCTCCCGCCAGCTCACCCCCGGCGACCGGCGCATGATCGACCCGGTGGAGTGGGAGTGGCTCACCGAGCAGCTCCGCAGGGACGGCGCGAAGCGCTACGTGATCGGCTCCTCGGTGCCGTTCCTGCTCCCCGCGGGCATCCATCACATCCAGAACTGGAACGAGGCGCTGGCGCAGGGGGCCTGGGGCGCCAGGGTGGCCCGCTGGTCGGAGGCGCTGCGCCAGGGGCTGGACCTGGAGCACTGGGCGGCCTTCCGGCGCTCCTTCGAGGACCTGTCCAGGCTGCTGGCCGGGCTGGGCAGGCCGGTGATCATACTCTCCGGAGACGTGCACTACTCCTATGTCTCGAAGGCGCGCGGGCTCCCCATCTACCAGCTGGTCTGCTCGCCGATCCGCAACCCGCTGAGTCGCACACTCCGCCTGGCCAACATCGTCGCCCAGTTCGGCGTCGCCAGCCTGATCGGACGCTCCCTGTCCCGCCTGGCCAAGATCCCCAAGGCGCCCTTCAAGTGGCGGATCACCAACGGCCCGTGGTTCTCCAACGCGGTGGCCGTGCTCTCCCTGGACACCGCCCCGACGTCCGTCCGCTGGGAGACCGCCACCGGAACCGACATCTCAGAGATCGCCACGGTGGAGTTGGAGGGGATCTAGCAATACTTCGCTGGTTCGTCACGGTGGTCGTTGACAGCAGGTGGGGCACAAGCCGGTCCAGGCCGCCAACAGAATCTGAAGCATACGCAAGCGCGAAGGAGGTGAACACCTCGCCCGCGAAGTCCTCAAGACGGCCTGGAACATCGGCCGGCTCGGCCGGAGTCATCCGGAGACCATCTAATACAGGATCATCTCGAACCGAGAAAGTACCGCCGGGAGCCGCCCCCTGGTCCCCATCTGGGAGTCAGGGGCGGCTCCCGGTGTTCGGCCCGTCAGGGCCGGTGGCTCACTCCGCCAGCTCGGCGAGGACGGCGCCGAGCTGGTCGATCGCCCAGACGAGGTCCTCCTCGGAGATGACGATCGGCGGGGCGAGACGGACCGTCGAGCCGTGAGTGTCCTTGGCCAGGACGCCATGGGCCATGAGCGCCTTGGAGACCTCACGCCCGCTGGCCAGGGACGGGTCGATGTCGACGCCCGCCCACAGGCCGCGGCCGCGGACGGTGACCACGCCCTGGCCGATCAGGCCGCGCAGCCTCTCGTGCATGACCTCGCCGAGCTCCCTGGCCCGCGCCTGGTACTCGCCGGTGCCGAGCATCTCGATGACCGCGTTCGCGACCGCGCAGGCGAGGGGGTTACCGCCGAAGGTGGAGCCGTGCTGCCCCGGCCTGATCACACCGAGCACATCCTCGTTCGCGGTGATCGCCGAGACCGGGACGACGCCGCCGCCCAGGGCCTTGCCCAGTACGTAGATGTCGGGGACGACGCCCTCGTGGTCGCAGGCGAAGGTGTCGCCGGTGCGGCCCAGACCCGACTGGATCTCGTCGGCGATCATCAGGATGTTCTCCGCGGTACACAGCTCGCGGACCTCGGTGAGGTACCCGTCCGGCGGGACCAGCACGCCGGCCTCGCCCTGGATGGGCTCCAGCAGCACCGCGACGGTGTTGGCGTCGATGACCTCGTGGATCGCCTCGACGGAGCCGTACTTCACGACCTTGAAGCCGGGGGTGTACGGGCCGAATCCGTCGTGGGCGTCGGGGTCGGTGGAGAAGCTGACGATCGTGGTGGTGCGGCCGTGGAAGTTGTCCTCCATCACGATGATGTTGGCCTGCTCGGCGGCCACCCCCTTGACCTCGTAGCCCCACTTGCGGGCCACCTTGATCGCGGTCTCCACGGCCTCGGCGCCGGTGTTCATCGGCAGGACCATGTCCTTGCCGGTGAGGTCGCCCAGCCCGGCGGCGAAGGTGGCGAACTGGTCGTGGAAGAAGGCCCGGCTGGTCAGGGTGAGCCTGGACAGCTGCTCCTGGGCCGCTGCGATGATCTTCGGATTGCCGTGCCCGAAGTTCAGCGAGGAGTAGCCGGACAGGCAGTCCAGGAAGCGCCTGCCCTCCACGTCGACCACCCAGGCACCCTGCGCCTCGGATATCACGACGGGCAGGGGATGGTAGTTGTGAGCGCTGCGGCGCTCGCTCAGCTCGATGAAGTCGTCCGTGCTGGTCATTCGGTATCCGCCCCTCCTAGGTCCGTGGCCGTTTCGCCCGGCACTATCCCCTGATCTCCAGCGTGCAGCATTTCGGACCGCCCCCGGCCTTGCGGAGCTCCGACAGGTCCACGGGGATGACCTCGAAGCCCCGGCGCTTGAGCTCCAGCTGGAGGTCGGTGGCCTCGATGTTGATCACCACGTTGGTGCCGTCGCTGACCGCGTTGAGGCCCAGCACGGAGGCGTCGCCCTCACTCGCGATGATGGCGTCGGGGAAGAGGGCGCGGAGCACCTCCTGGCTTCCAGGAGAGAAAGCCCCTGGGAAGTATGCCACGTTATGTCCGTTCAGCGGGAAGAGGGCGGTGTCCAGGTGGTAGAACCGCGGATCCACCAGCTGCAGGGTGACCACCGGCCGGCCGAGGAACTCCTGGGCCTCCTTGTGGGCGAAGATGTCGGTGCGGAAGCCGGTGCCGGCCAGCACCAGGTGGTCGAGGGTGAGGAAGTCCCCCTCGCCCTCGTTGGTGAAGGTCGCCTCCTGGGCCCGCTCGTAGCCGTTGTCGACGAACCAATCCAGGTAGGCGGGCCCCTCGGCCGCCCGCTGCGGGTGGGTGAACCGCGCGCCGTACACGCGGCCGCCGACCACCAGCGCCCCGTTGGCGGCGAAGACCATGTCCGGCAGGCCCTCCACCGGGTCGATGAGGCTGACGCGGTGGCCGAGCTCCTGGTAGGCGCTCCTGAGCGTCTCCCACTGGCTGATCGCCACCTCGCGGTCGGCACCGGCCTCGGGGTGCATCCACGGGTTGATCGCGTACTCAACCGCGAAGTGGTCGGGCCGACACATGAGGTAGTGCCTCGTCATGAATAACCCCGTATCGAAGGTCGTGGTGAAATGCCGGCCCAGTGGCGGCGACATCAGCCTAGGAAACGGTGTTCTCGCAGGCCAAGAGCTTGCCCTTGCGTTCTGGCGCAGGTTTCTTGCGCGCTTCAGGCGATGAACGGTGATTCGTTGTGCGGGGCGATGAACGGTTCGCCGCGCGAGGTCATCAGCGGCGCCTCGATCAGCCGGGAGAGCACGATGGAGCTCTTGGTCCGCACCACGAACGGCTCCGAGGCGATGCGCTCGATCACCCTCTCCACGTGCCGCACATCGGTGGCCCTGATGTGCAGCAGCGCGTCGGCCTCGCCGGTGATGGTGCACGCCGAGACCACCTCGGGATGGCGGCCGATGGCCACTCCGATCTCCGACGGTGAGGTCTTTCCCGCGCAGAACAGCTCCACGTAGGCCTCGGTGGTCCAACCGAGCGCCGCGGGCTCCACCCTGGCGGTGAACCCGGTGATGGCGCCGGTCTCGCGCAGCCGGTCCACCCGGCGTTTCACCGCCGACGCCGACAGGCCCACCCGCTGTCCTATCTCCGCGTATGTGGCTCGGGCGTCCTCGACGAGCGCCCCGATGATGTCGCGATCCAGCCTGTCCAGTTCCACGCTGACCTGTATATCGCTTCGGGTCCGTCCGGGTTCACGGCGAGCGGTCCGCCCGCGCTCGCGGTCGGCGGTCCGCCCGTGTTCGCGGCGTCCGGGGCGCCCCCGACGTCCCCTCCGGTGCGCCAGGTGCCCTCGTGGCGGCACGTGGCGGCACGTGGCGCCCCGTGGCACCCCGGGGTGTATCCGTGTCGTCGTGCGCCCGGTCGTCTGTCCGGTCATGTCAACGAAATGCCGCCGGACAGTTGACCTGTCCGGCGGCATCCGCGATGAGGGAGATCTCGGGTCAGGTCTGCTCGGCCTCGCCGGTGGCCTGCTCCTGGGCCTCCTCGGGAGAGGCCTCCAGGTCGTCGCCCGCCTGGGCGAGCGCCGTCTGCTTGTCCAGGCCGACCCAGCTCGTCACGCTCTCGACGGCGAACAGCACACCGAGGTAGAGGGTGAGCGCGGCCAGCACCCAGGTCAGCACGCCCAGCGCGGCGCCGGCGCCGATCAGCAGCAGCCTGAGCTCCCAGCCCAGGCCGGCGCGGAAGACCCAGGGGGCCGGCCAGATGCTCTGCCGCGTCCGGTACACCGTGTCGTAGGTGTGGTAGCCGATCACGTAGATCAGCACGTACAGCAGCCACTTGGGCGCGTCGGCCGCCAGGCCGATCAGGATGATCGTGAGGAACTCGGCACCGCGGATCAGCGGCGGCGCCAGCCAGTCGAGCTTGCCGAGATGGTCACGGGCCGCGGTGGGCAGCACCAGGACGATCATGATCAGCACCGGAACGAGCAGGATCGGTCCGTCCACCAGCATCCCGGTCACCGCCATCGCGATGATCGCCAGCAGTGCGGCGAGTGTGGCGGGCACCGGGGGCAGCCCGGGGCCGACCTTGTCACGCAGCAGCGTCACCAGCGGGCCGTCGTCGCGGTAGGCGAGCAGCCGCGCGGTCTGGACGCGCAGCCGCTCCTCGTACGGGTCCGGAGCGGGGATGGTCTGTGGCTGGGTGATCATGCGAGAGACCTCATCAGGCGTCCGGTGAGCGAGTAGGCGGCGCCGATGCCACCCCAGATGATCAGTGTCAGGAAGGTGATCCTGGCGTCGAACAGGGCGCTGACGATCGCGATGGCGGCGAAGCGCTCACCGATGGGGAACACGATCATCTTGCGGGCCCAGTGCACGGCCCGGAACCTGCCGGCCCTGCCCCACATCTTCAGCAGGTTGCGGATCCCGCCGGCCTGGGCGACCCTGCGCTGCTCCAGCGCCTGGCGAAGACCGGTGTCCGCGCTGACCGACAGCGGCACCGAGGGCAGCGGCGACGGGGGCTTGCGCCGGTTCGCCGCGCCGTAGGAGAAGTCGAGCAGGTGCCTGATGGACTGCACACCGAGCGCGATCAGCGCCAGCGTCCACACGTCGCCGACACCCGAGACCGCCGCGCCGACCGCCAGACCGGCGAAGACCACGTACTCCTTGAACCGGTCGAAGGTCGCGTCCAGCCATGCCCCGAGCACGCCGAACTTGCGGGCGTACCGCGCCACCTGGCCGTCCACGCAGTCGAACACGAACGCGAAGTAGATCAGCACACCGCCCGCGACCATCCCGGCCCGCTCGCCGGTGGCGAAGCACAGCGCCGCGGCCACGCCCAGCGCGATCGAGATCAGCGTGACCTGGTTGGGGGTCAGCCCCCGCCTGGCCGCCCAGCGGGCGATGAACCGGGAGTAGGTGCTGACGAAGTAGGTGGTGAAGAAACCGTCGGCGCCCTTCACCGCGTTGTTCAGCCTGGCCCGGTCCTCGTTGAAGGTGGCCATCTCGGCCAGCGCCTCGGTGGCCTGCCCGGCGGTGGACACCCGGCGGTAGAACAGGTCCCGGCGGCCGCGGACGCCGACCGAGACGCCCTTGCGGACCAGGCCCAGGACCAGCAACTGGACCAGGTCGTCGTCGGGACCCAGCAGGTGGGCCAGGTCGGCCAGTTCGCGGGCGGCCTCGGCGAGGACGGGCGCGTGCTTGTGGTGCAGGTGCAGCGGGCCGAGCAGGACCGCGTTGG
Source organism: Streptosporangium sp. NPDC049644 (assembly GCF_040675205.1). Taxonomy (NCBI): domain Bacteria; kingdom Bacillati; phylum Actinomycetota; class Actinomycetes; order Streptosporangiales; family Streptosporangiaceae; genus Streptosporangium; species Streptosporangium sp. NPDC049644. The sequence continues at coordinate 175,082 of NZ_JBFAOJ010000007.1, forward strand.
GCCTGGTCACCCCGTGGAAGGCCGAGCCCACCGAGATCACGCGGGACTTGCGGGCACGTACCCGGACGGGCAGGCCCTCCAGCGTCCGGTCGCCGATCTCCGGCAGCGCCTCCTCGATCGGGACGTCGGGGACGATGGCGTCGCCGTTCTCGTCCTCCTCCCGGGGCTCCCTGACGATCAGCGCGAGCGCTCCGCGCTTCGACTTGGTGATCTGGTAGATCAGCTCGTCGTGGATCAGCGAGTTGGCGGGCAGGATGAGCAGGTTCTCGGTGGCGTCCTCGACCGCGTCGGCCAGGGCGCGCAGATCGCCGGCCAGGTCGGAGGTCTCGACGAGCCTGCCGGGGAAACCGCGGTAGGCGGCGGCCTCGCTCGATCGGGCGATCGTCACCGGCTCGGAGTCGAGCGAGGCGAGCTGGCCGTGCAGCTTACCGATCACCGTGGGGCAGCCGGCGAGCGCGGGCAGGGTCAACGCGGCGGGCGGCGTCGCCTGGCCGGTAGCGGCATCGGGGCCGGGCGATGAGCCCAGCAGGACCACGCGGGGCATGGCACCCTTTCGTGCGGAGACGGGTGTGAGGCGGTGTAGCGGAGGATACGTTGCGTCAGAGGCCAAAGTTTAGTGAGTTTTGGGTGAACAACACGCACCAGTGATCTATCCGTGTCGTTTGATCATGGTTGCACCTCTGCCAAGTGAACCGTCCCACGCCCCCACCACACTGTCACTACACTGTGCGGGTGAGTCTGTACCGTGATGACGGCATCGTGCTGCGCACCCACAAGCTGGGCGAGGCCGATCGCATCGTCACGGTCCTGACCCGGCGGATGGGCAAGATCCGGGGGGTCGCCAAGGGCGTCCGGCGCACCACATCACGATTTGGCAGCCGGCTCGAACCGTTCACCCATGTCGATCTCCAGCTGCACACCGGCCGCACCCTCGACGTGATCACCCAGGCCGAGACCATCCAGCCGTACGGCCGGCCGCTCGTCGCGGACTATCCGCGCTACACGGCGGGAACCGCGATGCTGGAGACCGCCGACCGTCTGATCATGGGAGAGAAGGAACCGGCCCTCCGCCAGTTCCTGCTGCTGGTCGGCGGCCTGCGCACGCTCGGTTCCGGCGCCCACGAGGCCAGACTCGTGCTGGACGCCTACTTCCTGCGCTCTCTGGCGGTCGCCGGTTACGCCCCCGCCCTGGAGGCCTGCGCCCGCTGCAAGGCGGTCTCGGTGCGGGCCTTCGCCATCGTGGCCGGCGGCGTGGTCTGCGGGGCCTGCCGTCCCGCGGGCGCGGCGGTCCCCGAGGGGGAGACCCTGGCCCTGATGGTCGCGCTCCTCAAGGGGGACTGGCCCACCGCCGACGCCTCGGGGGCCAGGCACCGGGCCGAGTGCAGCGGCCTGGTCGCCGCGTACCTCCAGTGGCACCTCGAACACGGCATACGCTCTCTTCGACACGTAGAAAGGGAGCTCGCCACGTGAACGTCCGCCCGCCCGTCCCGCACCCCTCCGGCGCAACCCCGCCCGCGATCCCGCGCGACCTCGTGCCGCGGCACGTGGCGATCGTGATGGACGGCAACGGCCGGTGGGCCAAGCAGCGTGGCCTGCCCCGTACCGAGGGGCACAAGGCGGGTGAGGCGTCGCTCTTCGACGTGATCGAGGGCGCGATCGAGCTCGGCATCCCCTACCTGTCCGCCTACGCCTTCTCCACGGAGAACTGGAAGCGATCCCCCGACGAGGTCCGCTTCCTGATGGGTTTCAACCGCGACGTGATCCGCCGCCGCAGGGATCAGCTCCACGCGATGGGCGTGCGGGTCCGCTGGGCGGGCCGCCCCGGGCGGCTGTGGCGGAGCGTCATCCAGGAGTTGCGCGACGCCGAGCGGATGACCGAGGGCAACTCCACGCTGACCCTGCAGTTCTGCGTCAACTACGGCGGCCGTGCCGAGATCGTGGACGCCGCGCTGCGCCTGGCGCAGGACATCGCCGAGGGGAAGGTCAAGCCGGGCCGGGTGAAGGAGGAGACCTTCGCCCGCTACCTGGACGAGCCGCAGATCCCCGACGTCGACCTGTTCGTGCGCTCCTCCGGCGAGCAGCGCATCTCCAACTTCCTGATCTGGCAGACGGCGTACGCCGAGATGGTCTTCCTCAACCGCCTCTGGCCCGACTTCGATCGCCGTGATCTGTGGGAGGCCTGCGAGACGTACGCCAAGCGCGACAGGAGGTACGGCGGAGCCGTGCCGAACGTGGTCGCGGAATAGCGCGCGGGTCCCGGGCGCCCTCGACGCGCCGGGAGTGACGTCAGGCCCGGCGCCGCGCGCGGTAGGCGGCCACGTGCATCCGGTTCCCGCAGGTGCGGCTGTCACAGTAGACCCGCGAGCGGTTGCGGGACTCGTCCACGAAGACGTGGTCGCAGTCCGGCGCCGAGCAGGTGCGCAGGCGTTCCCACTCGTCCTCGACGAGCAGGTGGGCCAGGGCGACCCCGATGTCGGCCGCCAGGTGCTCGTGGAGTGAGGCGTCCGGCGCGAAGTAGTGGACGTGCAGGGGGTGGCCGTCGTGCTCCGCCAGGCGCGGGGTGATGCGGGTCCCGCTCAGCAAGGTGTTCAGCCGGATGACCGCGGTGGGCTGGTCCGGGGCGGTGAAGACCTTGTGGAAGGCCTCGCGCAGGGCGCGCACCTGGGCCAGGTCGGCGGCGTCCAGTTCGCCGATCCCGCTGACCTCCCAGCGTGCCACGAAGTCGCCGAGTTCCCGCAGGTCGGTGAGAGTGTCCTCGCCTCCGGTGGAGGGGGAGGTGTTGACCAGGTCGACCGCGGTGGCGAGTGAGTGCACCATGTCATGTCCGAATGGCATGTTGACTCCTGTAGAAAGCGGTTACCGCGTGGGCTCGCGGTGGCTTGCCGTGTCGGAAGCGTATCTCTCCGGTGGACCTTCGTGTCTTCTCTCTCGCACTCACATCGCGATGGCACGCCATGTGAGCGCCCGGCGGGCGTGGTCCTCGGTGGCGGTGCGTCCGGGGGCGCCCCGCCGCGTTCGCCGTGCCGCCCGGTGCGGGGCCCCGCGCGCGGATCGGCCGTCCGGGACCCGGCCCGCCGGGGATCCCGGCGGGCTCAGGCGCGACTCGGCGTACGGGCCGGTTTGGCGGCTGTGGAGCAGGCGGCGCAGGTTCCGAAGATCTCCAGGGTGTGGGTGATCTCGGTGAACCCGTGCTCGGAGCCGATGGCCTCGGCCCAGCGCTCCACCGCGGGTCCGGCCACCTCCACCGTACGGCCGCAGGTGCGGCAGACCAGGTGGTGATGGTGGTCGCCGCTGGCGCACGCCCGGTAGACCGACTCGCCGTCGTCGGTTCTCAGCACGTCGACGTGACCGGTGTCGGCGAGCGCCTGGAGCGCCCGGTAGACGGTGGTCAGTCCGATCTTGGCGCCTTCCGCGCGCATCTCCGCGTAGACGTCCTGCGCGCTGCGGAAACCCTCGCTCTGACGGAGGACCGCGTGGACGGCATCACGCCTGTTGCTCATGGGATGGACTCCTGAGGTCGACTTCGGCGTATGAATCTACCGAGCCCGAGGGCGAGGACGAACCCCGTGAGAGCAACGATCACGATGACCGCGCCCGGCGGGACCTCGACGTAGAAGGATGAGGTCAGGCCGCCGACCGTGGAGATCATCCCGAAAAGCATGGAAAGCAGCATCGTGCTCGTGAAACTCCGGGTGAGCTGCTGGCTGGTCGCCACCGGCACCACCATCAGCGCGCTGACCAGAAGCAGTCCCACCACGCGCATGGCGATGACCACGGTCAGCGCGGCGGTCACGGCGATCAGCAGGCTGAGGAAGCGGACCGGCAGACCGCTGGCCCTGGCGACCTCCTCGTCCTGGCAGAGCACGTAGAGCTCCCGCCCGAAGACGACCAGCACGCCGAGGACCGCCGTCGCCAGCAGACCGATCACCCACACGTCCTCGACGGGGACGCTGCTGATCGAGCCGAACAGGTAGGACGTCAAGGTGGCGTTGCTGCCGCCCGGGGCCAGCGAGATGAGCAGCACGCCCCCGGCGATGCCGCCGTAGAACAGCAGCGCGAGCGCCACGTCACCGCTGGTCCTGCCGCGCGCGCGGACCAGTTCGATGGCCACGGCGCCGAGCACGGAGACCAGTACGGCGGTCAGCACCGGGGCGGTCCCGGTCAGGAAGCCCAGGGCCACGCCGGTCAGCGCGACGTGCCCGATGCCGTCACCCAGCAGGGCCAGGCGGCGCTGGACCATGAACGTGCCGATGGCGGGCGCGACCAGGCCGACCAGGAGGGCGGCGATCAGCGCCCGCCGCATGAAGTCGAACTGCAGAAGCTCGATCACGACGTGGGTCTCCAGTCGAGCGGGCTCACCGGCTCCTCCTCGGCGTGCGGGTGCACGTGGTCGTGGCCGGGCAGCGCGTGGGTGCCGACGGCGTGCGGCGGCGGGCCGTCGTGGCAGACGTATCCGTCCCGCAGGACCACCGCTCGGGTGATCAGAGGTTCCAGCGGGCCGAGCTCGTGCGCGACCAGCAGGACCGTCTTGCCCTGCTCCACGAGCACGGACAGGGTCTCGGCGAGGAGCTTCTGGCTCCCGGAGTCGACGCCGGCGGTGGGTTCGTCCATGACGAAGGTGTCGGGCTCCCCGGCGAGGGCCCGGGCGATCAGCACCCGCTGCTGCTGGCCGCCGGACAGGGCCTGCACCGGGTCGAGGGCGCGGTGGGCCAGGCCGACGGCGGCCAGCGCCCGGCCGGTCGCCTCCCGGTCGGCCGCGCTGGTCGGCCGCAGGCGCCGCTGCCTGGCGATCCGTCCCGAGGCGACGACCTCGCGGATCGTGGTCGGCACGCCGCCGCCCACCGAGAGCCGCTGGGGCACGTAGCCGATCCGCCACCACTCGCGGAACCGGGCGGGGGGCCTGCCGTACAGCAGGGTCTCGCCGCCCGACAGGGGGATGAGGCCGAGCAGGGCGCGGATGAGGGTGGACTTCCCCGACCCGTTCGCGCCGAGCACGGCCACCGCCTCACCGGGCTCGACGGACAGGTCGATCCCGCGGAGCACCGGGCGGCGCTCCAGGTCGACCCGGCCGCCGCTCATGGTGAAAACCGTTTTGCTGGATGTCACGTGTGGGCCTTACGAGCAGCTGAGCGCAGACTGGAGGACTTCAAGGTTCCGGCGCATGGCGGACGGGTAGTCGCCGTTCGCCGGCTGGCTTTCGACCGGGTCGAGGACCGCGGTCTTCGCACCGACCTCCTGGGCGAGAACCTCGGCGACCTTGGGGCTGACGAGGGTCTCGGTGAAAATCGTAGTCACTTTCTCCTGCTTGGCCACTTTTGCCACTTCAGCGAGGCGGGCAGGAGAGGGCTCGGCCTCGGGATCGATTCCGCTGATGCCGATCTGGTGGAGCCCGTAGCGGTTGGCGAGATAGCCGAACGCGGCGTGGCTGGTGACGATCGCGCGTGAGGAGCAGGTGGCCAGGCCCTTGGCCAGCTCGCCGTCCAGGGCGGTGAGGCCGGCCGCGGCTTCGGCGGCCCGCTTCCGGTAGCCCTGCGCGTGCGCGGGGTCGGCGGCGGCGAGCCTCTCGCCGAGCCGGGTGGCGACCGTCGCGAAGCGGGCCGGGTCGAGCCAGAGGTGGGGGTCGTAGTCGATCTCCTCGTGGCCGTGCTCCTCCTCGCCTTCGTGCCCCTCCTCCCCGGCCGCGGGCAGGGTCGGGACCGAGGAGGCCACCTCGAAGCCCCGGTCGGCGGCGTGCTGTTCGACCGCCTCGTCCACGGCGGGCTGGATGCCCTTGATGTAGACGACGAGCTTCGTCTCCTGCAACCCGGCCACCTGGAGCGGGGACAGCTCCAGGTCGTGTGGCTCGACGCCGGGCTTGGTCAGGCCGGTGACCGTCACGTCGGGGCCGCCGACCTGCTCGGCGAGCCACTGCAGGGGATACATGGCCGCGGTGACGACGGGCTTCCCCGCCGCGGAGACGCCTGACGCCCCCCCGGGCGATTCGCCGGCCGAGCTGATTTCGGCGCCGCAGGCGGCGGTGGCGGCCGTGGCGAGAAGGGCGGCGGCCGCGACCAGGCTCGCGTTACGTATGCGGATACGTCGGGAGGACTCGGACATCATGTCATCCAGTATGCGCGCAAATGAAAATGGTTGTCAAAGTCACCTGCAGGCTCGATGGTCGCCGGCCCGGCGGACGGGGGCTCCGCGTCGGCCCGGCCGCCCCCGGCATGGCGGCTTCACGCGCCGGGTGCCCGCGACGTACGGGCACCGCGAAGCCAGGGAGCGTGGTGCGTGCGGCGAGGGCCGGGCGGCGTCAGAAGGCGCCGAAGCGGTCGGCGGCGAGCAGGATCAGGAAGGTGAGCAGCGCGACGCGCAGCAGGCGGCCCCCGGCCCCCAGGGACGGCCACGACATGTAGGCGAGCCAGCCGACGAACCCGATCACCGGAAGCACGGCGACGCCACCCCAGAAGGAGGACACCGCGAAGCCGGTCATCAGGAGGATCACCAGCACCACCGGGGCGATCCAGCGGGGGAGCTGGAACAGGAAGACGAGCGGGGCCGCGCTGCGCCGCTCGGCCTTGCGCCGTAGCCCGGTCGCCCCCGGCGTGAAGAACTGCTCGCCCGCGGGCAGCGGACGCCCGCCTCGCGGGCGCCGGGGCTGTGCCAGCGGATGTGCGGGGCGTTTCCCGTGCTTGTCGGCCACAGGCCGAGCCTAACGCCACAGCCCCCGCAGCGACACGCCCCGATGCCCGGTACGGACACCGCGGCTCGCGCCCCGGCCGGTACGGGGCCGGAGGCGGGCTCTGGCATGCTGGGCGGATGCTCGCTCTCATCCGTTATTCGGTGCCGCCCGGCCAGACCGAGGAGTTCCTGGCCCGGGCCCACGAGATCGTCGACACGCTGGCCGGGCAGCCGGGTTACCTGCGCGGCAGGGTGTCGAGATCGGTGGACGAGCCGGAGCTGTGGGCGCTGGTCAGCGAGTGGGAGGGCGCCGGGTTCTACCGCAGGGCGCTGGGCGCGGCGCGGATGGCGATGTATCCGCTGATGACGCTCATGATCAACGAGCCGAGCGCGTTCGAGGACGTCGACCGTCCCTGAGATTCCGCGGAAGCTTTGCCGGTGTGAGGCGGGCGTCATGGTTTATCCGCACGTCCCGCGGGTCCGTCTCCCCTAAGCTGGATGTTCAATCAATTCCTCGCCGACCTCCAGCCGGATGGAGATTTTCCCTTATGGCACGCCGTACCGACATCATGGACACCATCGTCAGCCTCGCCAAGCGGCGCGGTCTTGTGTATCCCTCCAGCGAGATCTACGGCGGCCTGCGCGCGTCGTGGGACTACGGTCCACTGGGCGTGGAGCTCAAGAACAACGTGAAGCGGCAGTGGTGGAAGACCGTGGTGCAGGGCCGTGACGACGTGGTCGGTCTCGACTCCTGTGTGATTCTGGCCCGCGAGGTGTGGCAGGCCAGCGGCCACGTGGACACCTTCACCGACCCGCTGACCGAGTGCCAGGCGTGTCACAAGCGCTACCGCGCCGACCACCTCGAAGAGGCGTACACCGAGAAACACGGGAAGGAGCCCGTCAACGGCCTGGCCGACATCACCTGCCCCAACTGCGGCAACAAGGGCTCCTTCACCCAGCCCAAGCAGTTCAGCGGCCTGCTGAAGACCTACCTCGGCGCGGTCGAGGACGAGTCGGGCCTGGCCTACCTGCGGCCGGAGACCGCCCAGGGCATCTTCATCAACTACCTCAACGTGCAGCAGTCGGCGCGCAGGAAGATCCCGTTCGGTATCGGCCAGATCGGCAAGTCGTTCCGCAACGAGATCACCCCGGGCAACTTCATCTTCCGTACCCGTGAGTTCGAGCAGATGGAGATGGAGTTCTTCGTCAAGCCGGGCAGCGACGAGGAGTGGCACCAGTACTGGATCGACGAGCGCTTCCGCTGGTACACCGACCTGGGCATCAACCCGGAGAACCTGCGCGTCTACGAGCACCCGCAGGAGAAGCTGTCGCACTACTCCAAGCGGACCGTCGACATCGAGTACCGCTTCAACTTCACCGGCAGTGAGTGGGGCGAGCTGGAGGGCATCGCCAACCGTACGGACTTCGACCTGACCGCGCACGGCAAGGCCTCCGGCACCGACCTCAGCTTCTTCGAGCAGGACACCGGCGAGCGCTACGTCCCGTACGTGATCGAGCCGGCCGCCGGTGTCGACCGCGCCACGCTCACCTTCCTGATCGACGCCTACACCGAGGACGAGGCGCCCAACGCCAAGGGCGTCATGGAGAAGCGCACGGTCATGCGGCTCGACCACCGGCTCGCGCCGGTCAAGGTCGCGGTGCTCCCGCTGTCGCGCAACGCCGACCTGTCGCCCAAGGCCAAGGACCTGGCCGCCCAGCTCCGCCGCCGGTGGAACGTCGAGTTCGACGACGCGGGCGCGATCGGCCGCCGCTACCGCCGCCAGGACGAGATCGGCACGCCGTTCTGCATCACCGTCGACTTCGACACTCTCGACGACCAGGCGGTGACCATCCGCGAGCGTGACTCGATGGCCCAGAAGCGGGTGGCCCTCGACCAGGTCGAGTCCTACCTCCGCCAGCACCTCAACGACTGAGGAAAGGCCCGCCCCGCGACGACCCGGGAGCGACGGGGGGCGGGGACGGCGGTGGCAGCCGGGTTTCGGGCCGCGCACGATCTAGGTTCGTACCATGCGACTGCTCGTTGTCGAGGATGAGAGAGACCTGGTCGAAGCCCTGCGGGTGGGGTTCGTCCGGGCTGGTTACGCGGTCTGCGTCGCCCGGGACACGGCGCAGGCCGCCGAGAGGCTGCAGGCCGACCCGTACGACGTGGTCCTGCTCGACCTCGACCTGTCCGGCCGTGACGGCTTCGAGCTGTGCCGCGCGCTGCGGAGGACCGCCAACGGCCAGACCGCGCGGATCATCATGGTGACCGCGCGGGACCGGCTGGACGACCGGCTTCTCGGGCTGGCCGAGGGGCCCGACGACTACCTGCTCAAACCGTTCGCCTTCCCCGAACTGCTGGCCAGGGTGCGCGCGCTGCCGCACCGGGAGCAGGGCGACGACACCGCGATCCTGCAGGTGGGGGACCTGCGGCTGGACATCTCCAGGGCCGAGGCCCGGGCGCGGGGACGGGAGCTGGGGCTCACCCCGAAGGAGTTCGGCGTGCTGCGCCACCTGATGGCCCACCGCGGGCAGGTGGTCTCGGCGGAGGAACTGCTCGAGCACGTCTGGGGCGAGCACGCCGACCCCTTCACCAACACCGTGCGGGTGACGGTGGGCAATCTGCGGCGCAAGCTCGGGGCCGAGGGCGTGATCGAGACCGTGATCAGTAGGGGGTACCGGCTGCGGGAGGGCTCCTGAGGCCGTTCTCCGCAGCCGACGAAAAGCCCGATCCGTATCCCGCCGTGCGATGCCTGGCCGGTCGCCGAGCCCACCGTGAACGGCGTTGAATACCGGGAAGATTGGTTACCTGAATTGGTATAAACCAATTCCCAAAGTGATCAATAACCTTGCGTATTTGGTCCAGATTTGAATTGGATTAGACCGGTTCAACCGCCTTGAGCTGGGAAAATGCAGTGTTGCCTGATGGGTGCCGTTTCATCGCCTTGTTCGTCGGTAGAGTCCGCAGGGAGGCGGAATCAGACGCCGGTTTTGAAGTCGAAGAAGGAGCAACCGTGCCCAAGTACGTTTACGACTTCACCGAGGGCAACAAAGATCTCAAAGGTCTGCTCGGAGGTAAGGGGGCAAACCTCGCCGAGATGACCAATCTCGGACTGCCGGTTCCCCCCGGCTTCACCATCACCACCGAGGCCTGCCAGAACTTCCTGCGGGACGGGGTCGTTCCCGAGGGAATGCGGGAGGAGGTCTCCGCGCACCTGGCCGCGCTGGAGGCCAGGATGGGACGCCGGCTGGGCCAGGCCGATGACCCGCTCCTGGTGAGCGTGCGCTCGGGGGCCGCGTTCTCCATGCCCGGCATGATGGAGACCGTTCTCAACATCGGCCTGAACGACGAATCGGTCCACGGACTGGCCAAGCAGGCGAGTGGCAACGAGCGTTTCGCCTGGGACTCCTACCGGCGCCTCATCCAGATGTTCGGCAAGACCGTCCAGGGCATCGACGGCGAGCTTTTCGACGAGGCTCTGGAGGAGCTCAAGGACGGCCGCCACGACCTGGAACTGGAGGCGGCCGACTTCCGGCGCCTGGTCGCGACCTACAAGGACATCGTCCGTGCCCAGACCGGCGAGGACTTCCCCGCTGACCCCCACCGGCAGATGAGCATGGCGGTGGAGGCCGTGTTCAAGTCGTGGAACGCCCCGCGAGCCGTCCTCTACCGTCGTCAGGAACGTATCCCCGCCGACCTGGGCACGGCGGTCAGCGTCTGTTCGATGGTCTTCGGCAACTGCGGCATGGACTCCGGGACCGGGGTGGCCTTCACCCGCGACCCCGGCTCGGGGCAGCAGGGCGTCTACGGCGACTACCTGCAGAACGCCCAGGGCGAGGACGTGGTCGCGGGCATCCGCAACACCATGCCGCTGCAGGAGCTGGAGAGCCTCGACAAGGCCGTCTACGACGAGCTCATGCGGATCATGGAGACGCTGGAGAACCACTACCGGGACCTGTGCGACATCGAGTTCACCGTCGAGCGCGGCAAGCTCTGGATGCTCCAGACCCGGGTGGGCAAGCGGACCGCGGGCGCGGCCTTCCGCATCGCCGTGCAGCTCGCCGACCAGGGGTTGATCAGCCTCGACGAGGCCGTGACCAGGGTGACCGGTGACCAGCTCGCCCAGCTCATGTTCCCCCGCTTCGCCGACTCCGGCGGCGAGGTGATCGCCAAGGGGATGAACGCCTCGCCGGGCGCGGCCGTCGGCAAGGCCGTCTTCTCCACCGAGCGGGCCGTCGAGCTCGCCGCGCGGGGAGAGGCGGTCATCCTGGTCCGCAGGGAGACCAACCCCGACGACCTGGCCGGGATGATCGCAGCCCAGGGCGTCCTGACAAGCCGCGGCGGCAAGACCTCGCACGCCGCCGTGGTCGCCAGGGGCATGGGCAAGACCTGTGTCTGCGGGGCCGAGGAACTGGAGGTCTCGGTCAAGGACCGCAGGTTCACCACGCCTTCCGGCGTCGTGGTCTCCGAGGGTGACGTCATCTCCATCGACGGCACCAGCGGGACCGTCTACCTCGGGGAGGTGCCGGTGGTCCCCTCCCCGGTCGTGGAGTACTTCGAGGGTACGGGCGAGGCGGACGACGAGCTCGTCGGCGCCGTGCACCGGATCATGTCCCACGCCGACGAGGTACGCCGGATGGCCGTACGCGCCAACGCCGACAACGCCGAGGACTCCGCCAGGGCGCGCAGGTTCGGTGCCCAGGGCATCGGGCTCTGCCGTACCGAGCACATGTTCCTCGGCGAGCGCCGCTGCCTGGTCGAGGACCTGGTGCTGGCCACCTCCGACGAGGAGCGTGAGCGGGCACTGGCCGCGCTGGAACCGCTGCAGAGGGCGGACTTCACGGGGATCTTCCAGGCGATGGAGGGGCTGCCCGTCACGATCCGCCTGATCGACCCGCCGCTCCACGAGTTCCTGCCCGACTTCACCGAGCTGTCGGTGAAGGTCGCCCTCGCGGGTGACGGGGCGGAGAAGAAGGACCGCGAGCTGCTGGCCGCGCTCAAGCGGCTCCACGAGCAGAACCCGATGCTGGGCCTGCGCGGTGTCCGGCTCGGCCTGGTCATCCCCGGCGTGTTCGCCATGCAGGTCCGGGCGATCGCGGCGGCGGCCAAGGCCGTGCCCGGCAGCCGCGCGGAGATCATGATTCCGCTGGTGGCCGCGGTCCAGGAGTTGGAGCACGTCAGGGATGAGGCACGGCAGATCCTTGCCGAGGCCGGGGTCGAGGCACTGATCGGCACGATGGTCGAGGTGCCGCGCGCGGCGCTGACCGCCGGCCAGATCGCCGAGGCCGCCCAGTTCTTCTCCTTCGGTACCAACGACCTGACCCAGATGACCTGGGGTTTCTCCCGTGACGACGTCGAGGCCGCGTTCTTCTCCAAGTACCTCGAACTTGGCGTCTTCGGTGTCTCCCCGTTCGAGACCCTGGACCGTGACGGCGTCGGCAGGCTCGTCACCATCGCCGCGGAGCAGGGCCGCAAGGTCAGGCCCGACCTGAAGCTGGGTATCTGCGGCGAGCACGGCGGAGATCCTGACTCGATCCACTTCTGCCACCAGGTGGGTCTGGACTACGTGTCCTGCTCGCCGTTCCGCGTCCCGGTCGCCCGGCTGGAGGCCGCTCGCGCCACCCTGGCCGGCGCCGGATCCGACACCCGCTGACCCTCGGTTCCCACCCGGACTTCGCGGGTGTGCCGCCTCCGGTACCGCGGGAGGCGGCACCCGCGGAACCGGGCTCCGTGGCCGTCCCACCTCACCGGGGCGGCCGCGGGGACCGGTAGGAGCCGGGGCGAAGGTCACGGCCCCTGGTAACCAGGTGTTTTCTCGCCGTTCCGCATAGTGCACTCCTTTCGCGGATAAAATCACTGCACTTATGCATGGCTATGACGAACATGACCAGGTCAGGTGGGTGCCGGAACCGCCCGGCAACCCCGGTAGGAACCCGTTCGGGCGTGATCGGGCGCGCGTGCTGCACAGCGCCGGGCTGCGGCGGCTCGCCGCCAAGACCCAGGTCGTCGGCCCGGGAGAGACCTTCGGCAGCGGCCAGCACATCCCCCGCACCCGCCTGACCCACTCCCTGGAGTGCGCGCAGATCGGCCGGGAGATGGGCGAGGCGCTGGGCCGGAACCCCGACCTGGTGGAGACCGCCTGCCTGGCCCATGACCTCGGCCACCCGCCGTTCGGCCACAACGGAGAGACGGCGCTCAACGAACTCGCCGCCGGGTGCGGCGGCTTCGAGGGCAACGCGCAGAGCCTGCGCCTGCTGACCAGGCTGGAGGCCAAGGTGGTCACCGAGGACGGCCGTAGCGCCGGCCTCAACCTCACCCGCGCCGCTCTGGACGCGGCGATCAAATACCCCTGGACCAGGGAGAGAGGTGCCAAGTACTGCGTCTACGACGATGACCTGCCGGTCTTCGAGTGGATCAGGGAGGGCGCACCCGAGGGACAGGTCAGCTTCGAAGCCCAGATCATGGACTGGGCCGACGACGTCGCCTACTCCGTGCACGACCTGGAGGACGCCCTCCACTCGGGCAACGTGGTGCCGGCGGCGATGCGCGACCCGGCGGAGCGCCGCGAGGTCTGCGCGACCACCCGCGAGTGGTACGCCCCCGACGCGGAGCCCGGCGAACTGGAGGACCTCTTCGGACGCCTGATCGCCCAGCCGCTCTGGCCCCGCCACTTCGACCGCTCGCTCACCGACCTCGCCGCGATCAAGGGGCTCACCAGCTCGCTCATCGGCCACTTCTGCAGGTCCGCCGAGGTGGCCACCCGCGAGGCGTACGGCCCGGCCGCCGGACGCTACAGCGCCGACCTGATCGTGCCCAGGGCCACCCGGCTGGAGTGCGCACTGCTGAAGGGGGTCACCGCCCACTATGTGATGGCCAGCGACGCGCACAACGCCAACCAGGCCAGGCAGCGCGAGCTGATCCACGACCTGGCCCACCAGATCATGCTGGGTGCCCCCGGCACCCTGGAACCGGCTTTCAGGCCCGCCTTCACCAGGGCGGCGGGGAACGCCGATCGGCTCCGCGTGGTCATCGACCAGATCGCCTCGCTCACCGACACCTCAGCGGTCGCCTGGCACCGCCACCTGGCGGGCCGCTGACCCGCTGTCGCGCTCAGCCGCCGCCCAGCGTGATCTGCTCCTGCTCCTCGGGCTTTTCCGGCTTCTTGGTGGGCTTCTTCGTCGGCACCGGCTTCGACGCGCAGAGGGTGACGCACCTGGGAGCCGCCCCGGTCCGGTTCATCACGGCCCGCATCTCGTCGGCCGGAGAGAGCGTGGGGTTGCCCTTCAGCCAGGCGTTCAGATAGTCCCACGGCTTGACCATGCCCCGGCGGACCCACCACAGCGAGGGATCGGTCTTCCAGGAGATCGCGAAATAGAGGTTGCTGGCCGTGGAGCGGGCATTGCCCGAGTTGCCGATCTGGCCCAGGACCTGGCCGGCGCTGACGCGCAGCCCCGGCCTGACCTCCGGGGCGACCTTGTCCAGGTGGCCGCCCAGGTAGCGCACGCCGTCGTCGCCGATGACCGTGACGAAGCGCCCCTCCCGGTCGGCGCCGCGATCGGTGGACGGCTTCCAGCGGTTCTTGACGTTGACCTCGTCGACCACGCCGTTCACCGGCGAGACGAAGGAGCAGCCCTTGGCCGCCCAGATCGTGGTCTTGGGCAGCACCAGAAGCCTGCTCTGGTAGTTGGCCGAGCAGCCCTTCACCGGGAAGACATAGGTGTGTTTGGAAACCTTCGGCGGCGGAACCCGCACCGGGGGGTCGGCCTTGGGACGGTCGACCGCCGTCTGCGGGGCGGGGGTCGGCGTGGCCTCGGGCATGGTCGCGGTGACCGAGGCCGGTGCCCCGGCGACGGCCTCGGACTCGAAACTCGGAGCCGCCGTGCCGATACCCGCCACCCCACCCGGCGACGCGCAGGCTCCGGTGACGAGCACCGCACCTGCCACAGCGGCCAATCGTGCTATATGCCCCGATCGCATGATCTCCACCCGCGTACATTATCGAGAATCCGCCTTTACCTTTGTAACCGACGTCATGGTTGGTCACGACCGCTTCGGGAAAGTCATCGTTCCTCCTGTCCCTCCCGTCCCGGCGGCACCGCCGCCACCTGTCCGGAGGCGGATCGGGCCGACCGCTCCGACCTGTCGGGGGCCGGACTAGACTCGCGGCGTGGCAGGCCGGATCAGTGACGAGGACATCGCGCTCGTACGGGAGCGCTCACCGATCGCCGACATCGTGGGCGAGCACATCCAGCTCCGCAACGCGGGCGGCGGCAACCTGAAAGGGCTCTGCCCCTTTCACGAGGAGAAGAGCCCGTCGTTCAACGTGACCCCCACCCGGGGTTACTGGTACTGCTTCGGCTGCGCCGAGGGCGGTGACGTCATCACCTTCGTCAGGCGCCTGGAGCACCTGTCGTTCGGCGAGGCGGTCGAGCGGCTGGCCGGCCGGGCGGGCATCCAGCTCCGCTACGAGCAGGGCGGATACGTCCCGGGACGCGAGCAGGGCGAGCGCACCCGCCTGATCGAGGCCCATCGGGCGGCGGCCGAGTTCTACGCCTCGAAGCTGGCCGCGCCCGACGCCGCGATCGGGCGCAGATTCCTGTCGGAGCGCGGGTTCGAGCGGGTCGACGCCGAGCGTTTCGGCGTCGGGTACGCCCCGGCCGAGTGGGAGGCGCTCTCGCGGCACCTGATGGCCAGAGGGTTCACCAGCGCGGAGCTGATCAAGGGAGGGCTGGCCAAGGAGGGGCGGCGCGGCCCGATCGACCGCTTCCGGGGACGGCTGGTCTGGCCCATCCGCGACATAACCGGGGACGTCATTGGTTTCGGCGCGCGGAAGCTGAACGACGCCGAAGACGGGCCGAAGTATTTGAACACCCCAGAAAGCCCCCTCTACAAGAAGAGTGAGGTTCTCTACGGTGTCGACCTGGCCAAGCGCGAGATCTCCAAGCGCTCCCAGGCCGTGATCGTCGAGGGCTACACCGACGTAATGGCCTGCCACCTGTCGGGCGTGCCGACGGCGGTGGCCACCTGCGGCACCGCGTTCGGCGAGGAGCACATCAAGGTGCTCCGGCGGCTGCTGCTCGACCACACGGGCTCCCAGGGCGAGGTGGTCTTCACCTTCGACGGGGACTCCGCCGGGCAGAAGGCGGCGCTGCGCGCCTTCGCCGACGAGCAGAAGTTCGCCACCCAGACCTTCGTGGCGGTGCAGGCGGACGGGCTCGACCCGTGCGACCTGCGCATCAGGCGCGGCGAGGCGGCCGTGCGCGACCTGATCGCCAGCAGGGAGCCGCTGTTCGCCTTCGCCATTCGCAGCGCGATCTCCCGCTACGACGCGAGCACCAACGAGGGGCGGCTCGCCGGGCTCGACGCCGCGGCGCCCATCGTGGCCCGGATCAAGGACCAGGGGCTGCGCAAGCTGTACGCGGTGAGCCTGGACCGCTGGCTCGGGTTCAACGACGAGAGCTTCGTGCTGGACCGGATCATGGAGGTGTCCCTGCGGGCACAGCCGGGCCCCCGTCAGAAGGCCAGGCCGAGGAAGGTCGCGGACCTGACCGATCCCACGGTCAGGACCGAGGCCGAGATTCTCAAACTGGCGGTGCAGCGTCCCGCGCTGCTCGGTCCGGAGTTCGACGTGATGGGCGGAGAGGCGTTCACCCTTCCCGAGCATCTCGCCCTCTACAAGCTCATCGCCGACGCGGGCGGCACGGCGGCGGCCGGAGCCGGCGGGCGAGAGTGGGTGGACCGGTTGCTGAACGGCGTGAGCGACTCGCTGAGGGGGCTGCTGACCCGTTTCGCGGTCGAGGAGATCCGCGCCGACCTGACGAGCGAGGAGCGGTACGCGGCGGGGCTGCTGGTGGCCCTCGAACTGACCACCGTCACCCGCGTGCTCGATCAGCTCAAATCACGCATGGAGCGGACCAATCCCGTCGAGGAGCCGGAGGAGTACAAGCGGCTCTACGCGGAACTGGTCGCGCTCGAACAGCAGCGGCGCGTGCTGAGGGAACGCGCCGCCGCGAGCTGATCGCGTAATTGGCTTTAATATCCGCGAGGCGATTCCACCAAACCCGAATAAGGTCTCAATTCGATAATGATCGCGGCCTTACCTTCGGTGACAAAAATAGGTCTGCCATTTAGGGGACCCAATACAGCAGACTGTCTCCCGTGGGTGCATCGGTGCTGCCAAGTGGGCCGCCATCGGTAGACCAGGTGGCCGACCTCGTCACGAAGGGAAGGGAGCGCGGAAGCGTCACGGTCGATGACGTGGCCGCCGCTCTCGACAAGTCCGAGCTGCCGTCCGACGCGCTTGAACGCGTCGTCCGCATGCTCGCCGAGCACGGAGTGGAGGTCCTCGAGCCTCAGAGCGACGAGGAACCCGCCCGGTCCGATGAGGAGGATATCGGGAAAAGGGCTCCTACCAGCGATCTCGTCCGGATCTACCTGCGGGAGATCGGCCGGGTGCCCCTGCTCACGGCCGAGGAGGAGGTGGAGCTCGCCAAGTCCATCGAGGCGGGCCTGTTCGCCGAGGACAAGCTGACCAGCGTCGTCTCACGTCTGGTCTTCCCGGAGTTCAAGGAGCTCGCCTGGCAGGGCACACGGGCCAAGCAGCGGCTGATCGAGGCCAATCTGCGGCTGGTCGTGTCAATCGCCAAAAGATATGTGGGGCGCGGCATGCTGTTCCTGGATCTCATCCAGGAGGGCAACCTCGGGCTCATCCGGGCGGTCGAGAAATTCGACTACACCAAGGGTTACAAGTTCTCCACATATGCCACCTGGTGGATTCGACAGGCGATCACCAGGGCCATCGCGGACCAGGCGCGCACCATTCGGATTCCGGTGCACATGGTCGAGACGATCAACAAACTGGTGCGTGTCCAGCGTCAGCTCCACCAGGACCTCGGCCGCGAGCCCGCGCCCGAGGAGATCGCCCTGGAGATGGACCTGCCGATCGACAGGGTGATCGAGATCCAGCGGATCGCCCAGGAGCCGGTCTCGCTCCAGTCGCCGATCGGCGAGGAGGACTCCGACCTCGGTGACTTCATCGAGGACGCGGACGCGGTGGTCCCGATGGAGGCGGCGGCCTTCATCATGTTGCAGGACCAGCTCGACGACATCCTCGCGACGCTCTCGGACCGTGAACAACGCATCATCCAGCTGCGCTTCGGGCTCGCGGACGGCCACCCCCGGACGCTGGAGGAGGTCGGCAGGGAGTTCGGCGTGACGCGCGAGCGCATCCGTCAGATCGAGTCGAAGACCCTCGCCAAGCTACGCCACCCGACGAGGGCGCAGATGCTCCGCGACTACCTCGACTGAGGAGCCATACGGCGCGGGCCCGCTCGACCTCGACGACGTCGCAGGGTCGACACTGCTGCACGCTGATCTCCACGCCGACAACCTCCTCGCCGCCGGCGGCAAG